>JBKQKT010000275.1:0-4698 GCA_052147365.1 Candidatus Korobacteraceae bacterium
GATTTTCCTGGTGCTTAGAGCAGTAGAAGCAATTCCCGCAGGGCGCAGAATTCAACGCGACCACCCGCATGCCCTTTCGGAATCCTCTGACGTTCGGGCCAACCTCTTCTATAACACCCGCCAATTCATGGCCAAAAAGGGCCGGAGGCACAATCATGCGCGCATGATAACCGCGCTGATACACCTTAAGATCGGTGCCGCAGGTCAGCGCTACCTGCACCTTAACCAGCACTTCGCCCACGTCCAAGGTTGGAATGGGCACGCGCTCGATCTTGACGTCCTCTTTGCCATAGAGGACGGCCGCCGTCATCTGTCTCACTCTACTGGTCCCTCCATGAGCTGCCCGGCTGAATTACCACCTTCATCGAGTCCGGCTCGGGGTGAGCAGCCAACTGCAATGCCTCTACCGACTCGCCCAGCGGAAAACGATGGCTGATTAGCCTCTCCAGGTTCATCTCACCGCCGAGCACAAATCGCGCCGACTCTTCCTGCAAATCCACCGAAGCACTGTAGGACCCCAAAAGACTCTTTTCCTCTACGCAAACTGCCGCCGGGTTGATCGTAGCCTCCCCGTGCTGGGTCTGCGCAAACAGTAGAACCCGCCCCCCCGGCCGCGTGGCATCCATCGCCTGGCGAATCAGTCCGTTCCCTGCCACAGCCAGGATAACGGCATCGGCCCCTCGGCCCTCCGTCATGCCTTTGACGACCTTCACGGTGTCAGAAGTCGAGGCATCTATGCTTTCGTTCAAGCCGAACGTCCTAGCTATTGTATGCCTCTGCGGAAACAAATCGGAAGTAATTACCCGCACACCGCACCGCCGCGCCAGCGCTGCCAACATGATGCCGATCGGACCCTGACCGACGACCAACACGGTCTCACCAGCCTTAAGTCCAAGCGTATCAATACCTTTCATGCAGGTGTTAATCGGTTCAATGAAGGACGCCTGTTCAAACGACACGCCTTCCGGAATCCGGATCACACCTTTGCGCACAATCCATTCCATCACCCGGACATACTCCGCAAAACCACCGCCGCTGGGTTCGTAGCCCGCGGTCGCGCCGACTTTCTTATAAGCGGGGCATTGGGCAAATACCTTGTGTTGGCAGTAATAACACTCGCCGCAGGGAATGTGATGGAAGATCATTACCCGGTTGCCAATGTGAAATTCTGTAATACCCTCGCCGACGGCGGCCACTACCCCGGCAGTTTCATGGCCGAAAATGCGAGGCGCAGAGTGAGACCCGGTAGCAATTTTCTTCAAATCCGTGCCGCAGATGCCGCAGGTGTGGACCCGGACCAGGATCTCCCCGGCGTCGATCTCTGGGACGGGAACCGTCTCCAGCCGGACGTCGTTTACGCCATGGTAAACAGCCGCGGTCATGGTCGCAGGAATGGCCCGCTGCCCGACCGTGCTGCCGAGTTGTGTGGCAAGCGACATGTGTGACTCAAGTGGATAGCGGGTTGAAAAGCAGACCATAGCGCTGCTGTCCTATCACTGACCACTATCCACTAATAGATGTTTCACCGCCCGGCACAGGTTCGCCGAGGCGATTGCAGAGTTGGTTCTCATTTTCGCCAAAGTTGGCCACCATTTTGGCCGGAAGGCGACGTAGAGCAGGAACCTTCCCTTGTGAAACCTGCCGTTCTTATCGATGAACTGTGCCAGCGGCGGCATGACAAATCCGGCGTCGTCTGAGATTGCCTTTATGGCAGCGAATTTCAATCCTTGCTCGCTGGCAACCTGCGCCACCGCCGCCGCTTCCATGTCAACCGCGTCCGCTCCGAATTTCATCAGCAGCTCGCGTTTCTCGGCTGCATTGCTCACATCTTGCGAAGTTGCCAGCACCCACTCGCCGCCGTTGGTTGGGTAGCGCCGGCCGGTTGCTGCATCCACAACTTCGCGGATGCGGGCAACATCGCCCACCTTCAATCCGGGCGAGATTGCGCCGGCAAATCCCGCCGAAAGCAGAAGTGCCGGCTGTGCGTCGCCGATCGCCGTTTCCGCTGCGTGGCGCGCGCACTTCTCTCCCATGCCGCCGACGGCCACCACCGCCCGATCCAGGTCGACCAAGCAAATGCCGTTCACCTGGCGCGGCCGTATTTTGCCCAAAAGTGGCGTTAGCTCCATCGGCATCGCCGCGACGATCGCAACCGGTTTATGACCACGGGAGTGAGCCTGTACCACCCCTACGGGGCTCGATTCTTGGGTGCTTCGATCCACTATGCCATCAACTGAAAACTGACTGCTGGCTACTGCTTCACGCATAGCCGTGCGCCTGGAACCACTCCACGGCGCGCCCTAGCGCGCCGTCCACCGGCCGTGGATTCCATCCCAGTTCCCGCTGCGCCTTGGCGGTGGTGACGAACATCTTCCTGCGGCCCATGCGGACCGAGTCCAGTGTGACGCGCGGTTCGCGCTTCCTGACGGTGCCGGTCACCAGGGTATCCACAACGCCAGTAGCGTATGCCACCGCATAAGGCAGCTTTATCTTCGGCGATGGCAGTCCAGAGATCGCCGCCAGCTTGTCGAGAATCTGCTTCAACGTCAAGTTCTCGCTGCCCAGGATATAGCGCTCGCCCGGTACGGCCTTCTCCATTGCCAGCAAGTGGCCTTCAGCGCAGTCCACGACGTCCACCAGGTTCAAGCCGGTATCAACATACGCCGGAAACTTGCGCCGCAGGAAATCCACCACGATCCTTCCCGTCGGTGTGGGCTTGATGTCGCGCTCGCCGATGGGCGTGGTCGGATTCACGATGACGACGTTTTGTCCGGCCTGCCCCGCTTCAATCGCCAGGCGTTCGGCCATGAATTTGCTGCGCTTGTAGTCGCCGATCATGTTCTCGAGGCTGACCGACGTACTCTCATCCGTGGTGCGCCCATTGTTGCCGAAGCCCATGGTGGCAACACTGCTGGTATAGACAACCCGCCGCACGCCCGTCTCTCTTGCCGCTCGCAGGATGTTGCGCGTGCCTTCCACGTTGGAGTCGTAGAGCTCCCGGCCATTTCTCGCCCACAAACGGTAATCGGCAGCCACATGGAAGACAAACTCGCATCCTGCCGCGCCCGCTTTGAGCGACTCGAGCTCACGCAAGTCGCCGACGACGCGCTCGGCCGCAAGGTCGTCAATATTCTCAGTCCGACTGGTTGCGCGCACCAGTAGACGCAGCTCCGCGCCTTTGGCCAGCAGTTGTCGAGCAACATGGGTACCAAGAAATCCGGTTGCGCCTGTGACAAAGCATTTCATCTGTCTGCTGTCAGTGGCCAGTAATCACCCGTTGCCAATGAGACCGGCTGGAGAACAAATCAATCCGATTGTTGGGTTTTGCGGACAATCCTTAATTGCTCTTCCTGCGGTGCCGCCGCAGCCTTCGCGTAGGCCGTGAGGGCGAGCAACGGGAAATACTGCCGGTACATGTAGTACATCAGGTAGAACACGCGCGGGAAGCCGGTGCCAGTGTAGAGCGACTCATTCCAGGATCCGTCGCGCTGTTGCGTCTTCAGCAGGTAGGCGATACCGCGTTGCAACGAATCGCTGCGGGTATCGCTTGCGGCCAGAAGTCCCATTACCGCCCATGCGGTCTGGGACGCGGTGCTCGGGCCCACACCCCTAGCATTGGAATCATCGTAAGAATCGCAGGTCTCGCCCCACCCGCCGTCCGGATTCTGCATCATGCGCAGCCACTCCACGGCCTGCTGCACGTAGGGCTCGTGATGATCGACGCCGATCGCTTCCAGCCCACGCAGTACGAGCATTGTCCCGTAAATGTAGTTCACACCCCAGCGTCCGAACCATGAGCCATCAGGCTCCTGCTCGCGCTTGATAAACTCAATCGCGCGACGCACTGGCTGGTCCTTGAGAGAGTAGCCGTAACTGGCAAGGCACTCCAGCACCCGTCCTGTGATGTCCACCGTAGCGGGATCCAGCATGGCGTTGTGATCGGCAAAGGGAATCTGCTGGAACACCATGCGATTGTTGTCCTTGTCGAACGACGCCCAACCGCCATTCTTGCACTGCATCGACAGAATCCAATTCAGTGCGCGCTGCACTGATCGGCTGTGATAGCTCTCGTTGCTGGTCCTAACCCGGCTCAGGGCCAACAGGACTTGGGCACTGTCGTCCACGTCGGGGTAGAACTCATTGTTGAACTCGAAGTACCAGCCCGCTGGAGGTGACTTACGGTTCTTCACGCACCAATCGCCGCGATGCGTCACCTGCTTGCGCAGCATCCATTCGCAGGGCTGTACCAAACGCGGATCATCGGCCGAAACGCCACTCTCTGCCAGAGCGAACACTGCGTAAGCCGTGTCCCATACCGGCGACATGCAGGGCTGCATGCGAAAGGTCGTTTCCTCTTCGATGCCCAACTTCTCGAACTCATCCATCGCCCGAATGAACTGCGGGTCGTCCAGCGAATATCCCAGGCAGCGCAACGCGATGATGGAGTTCATGACGCCGGGATAGATGGCCCCCAGCCCATCGCTCATCTCCATGCGCTCCAGCATCCACTTCTCGGCGACCTTGAGCGCCTGCGAACGCAGCGGACGCACGTGCACTCGCTCCAGAAAGTGCACCAGACGGTCGAGCAGCAGGAAGAAATTACGCCAGCTTACCGGCTTCGGCGCCCAGTGCAGGCGTAACTGGCTTTTTGTGCGGCCGCCGACAAACAGCTCCTCAATTCCCTGCTCCGCTGGAATT
>JBKQKT010000276.1:0-2937 GCA_052147365.1 Candidatus Korobacteraceae bacterium
TGCCGAAAAATGTCAGGTAAATCAGCCGGAACATGTAGAACGAAGTCATCAGCGCGGTGAGGAACGCTACGTACCACAGATAGCGGTACGCCCCGGCCTCACGCGACCACGTCTCCCAGAGAATCGCGTCCTTCGAGAAGAAGCCGGCGAAACCCGGAATGCCCGCAATCGCCAACGTCGCAATCAGCATCGTCCCGAAGGTGGTCTTGATTTTGCCGTGCAGCGCGCCCATGTGCTGCATTTCCTGCTCGCCGCTCATGGCGTGAATCACCGAGCCGGCACCGAGGAACAGCAGCGCCTTGAAGAACGCATGGGTGAAGACGTGGAAGACGCCCGCGGCGAACGCGCCCACGCCCAGCGCGAGGAACATGTATCCCAACTGCGAAACCGTTGAGTACGCCAGCACGCGCTTGATGTCGTTCTGCACCAGGCCGATGGTGGCGGCGAAGATGGCGGTCAGCGCGCCGATGACAGCGACCGTCTTCATCGCGTTGGGAGCGAGCACGAACAGCGCGTTGGAGCGCGCCACCATGTACACCCCTGCCGTCACCATGGTCGCGGCATGAATCAGCGCGGAGACCGGCGTTGGGCCTTCCATGGCGTCCGGCAGCCAGACGTAAAGCGGGAATTGCGCCGACTTGCCGCAGGCGCCGACGAAGAGCAGCAGGCATGCCGCCGTAATCACCGGATCGCCGACGTGGAACTGTCCGCTGCGCGCCAGATGATTGACCGCAGTGTATTGCACCGAACCGAAGTACCAGGCAATGGTGAACATGCCGAGGATGAATCCGGCGTCGCCGATGCGATTCGTGATGAACGCCTTGTTGGCAGCCGTCGAGGCGGAATGGCGCAGGAAGTAGAAACCAATCAGCAGGTACGAGCACAGGCCAACGCCTTCCCAGCCGACGAACATCACGGCGTAGTTGTTGGCCAGTATCAGCGTCAGCATGGAGAACATGAACAGGTTCAGGTACCCAAAGAAGCGGTAGTAGCCGCCCTCATGCCCCATGTAGCCGATGGAGTAAATGTGGATCAGCATGCCCACGCCGGTCACGAACAGCAGCCAGATGGCGGAGAGGGGGTCGAGGAGGAAGCCGGCATCGGCGCGGAACTCGGCGGGCTTGCCGCCATGCATCGGGTAGGCGAGCGAGGCATCGCCGGTGCCCATCCAGGTGTAGAGCACCTTCTCGAATGGCTTGCCGGGATTGGCGGCGGAGTAACCCGTGTACTGCCACACTGCGAGGCACGCCCATGCGAAGGCCAGAACTATCGCGCCAACGCAAATGCCGCTCACCGCTGACTTCGACAGCTTGCGTCCGAAGAAGAACATGCAAGCCGCGCCAATCGCCGGGAACAGCGGAATAAGCCAAACTTGATCTAGAAAGTACATAGCAATTAGCTCGGTAGAGCGGGCCTTCAGGCCCGCGTCTCCGCATATTTTTTTGCAACCTCGAGCCGGCTTTCAGCCGGCGGCACACGTTCAGGGGCTAAAGCCCCGATTGCCCGTTGTCGGTTGACGCGAGCCTAAAGGCTCCCTCTACCGGTCGTTCTCTAACGCGGTCCTAAAGGGCCGCTCTACCACTTCAGTAAATCCACTTCGTCCACGTTCACCGTCTCCTTGTTGCGGAAGAAGGCGATGATGATGCCCAACCCAACGGCGGCCTCTGCAGCGGCATCGGTAATGACGAAGATCGCGAACACCTGCCCGTGCAGTCCGTACAGCCGCGAGAACGCCACCAGGTTAAGGTTGACGGCGTTCAGGATCAGTTCAATCGACATCAGGATGATGATCACGTTGCGCCGCGTCAGCACGCCCACGGTCCCGATGATGAACAGAGCCGCCGCAACAACCAGGTAATGCATTGTGGTGATCTCAGCCATCTCAAATCCTCTTCTTCGCCATGACCACCGCGCCTACGATGGCCACCAGCAGCAGCAGAGACGCAATCTCGAACGGAAACATGTAAGCCCCGTAGAGCATTTTGCCGATCTCTTGGGTGTTGTCCGCCTCAAGTCCGCGAAACCCCTGATAGAAAACCGATGGGAACGCGTCCCGGCCTGTGCGATACACGAACACCAACAGCCCGCCCAGCGCGGCCGCGGCCACAGTGCCCACCATCCATTGTTTGTTGAACTGGTACTCGCGGATGTTCTGCTCCAGATTGATCAGCATGATGACGAACAGGAAGAGCACCACGATGCCGCCGGCGTACAGCAGGATCTGCACTGCAGCCACGAACGGCGCGTACAGCATCAGGTAGAAGCCGGCTAGCGAGAGCAGCGTCACAATCAGGGACAGCGCCGCGTGTATCGGATTGCGCCGCGTGATGACGGCGATGGCGGAAACAATCGCCATGATCGCGAGGAAGTAGAAGAAAAATGTTGTGGCGACCGGATTCATATTGCGCGCCTCTGGCGAACCGCAGATCCCTCGACTGCGGCGGCCAACAGCCGGCCGCCTCCGCTCGGGATGACAATCGGGGAGGCAGTCCGCACGACTGACAACTGGCTACTGGCTACTGACAACTGCTTCACTTCGCGTACCTCACTGGCTCCTGGCCGCGCTCCAGCGCCGCCTGGTCCAATACCATGCCTTCGCGGCTGTACAGCGCCATCTCGTAGTCCTGCGTCAGCTCCAGCGCATCGGTGGAGCAGGCCTCCGCGCACAGACCGCAGAACATGCAGCGGCTCAAGTCATAGACCCAAGACACCGGTTCTTTGCGCCGGGTCACCGGATTGCGCTCGCCCTTCACCACGATCAACTGCTCGGGACATGCCAGGGCGCACAGGTTGCACACGATGCACAGCGACTCGCCGGTTTCCGGATTCGTATTCAGGCGCGGCTGGCCTCGGTAGCGCTCGAAAATGACCGGACGCTCCAGCGGGTATTGCTCTGTAATTGCTTCACTTGGCTGCTGATAGTGAAACGTAACCTTT
>JBKQKT010000277.1:0-5044 GCA_052147365.1 Candidatus Korobacteraceae bacterium
CATGGTTCGGCATCCGGGTAAACACTTTCGCCAACTCGCGCACCGCCTTTGCCGGGCTACGGGGCAAGCCCTATCCCATCTACGCCATTCCGCTGAAGGCAGGCATGAGCATCGGCATGATGCTGATCTCCGTAGAGCTGCTCATCATGCTCTGCATCCTGCTGTTCGTTCCGGCTGATTACGCCGGGCAGTGTTTCATCGGCTTCGCCATCGGCGAGTCCCTGGGCGCGGCAGCGCTGCGTATCGCCGGCGGTATCTTTACCAAGATTGCCGACATCGGTTCTGACCTGATGAAGATCGTCTTCAAGATCAAAGAAGACGACGCGCGCAACCCGGGCGTCATCGCCGACTGCACGGGCGACAATGCGGGCGATTCGGTCGGCCCCAGCGCCGACGGCTTCGAGACCTACGGCGTCACCGGCGTCGCGCTGATCACGTTCATCCTGCTGGGCGTGCGCAATCCCACAGTGCAGGTACAACTGCTGGTGTGGATCTTCGTTATGCGCGTCATGATGCTGGTCTCCAGCACGGCAGCGTACTTCCTGAACGAAGCTGTCGCCAAGGCGCGCTACGGCAATGCCAATGAGATGAACTTCGAAGCCCCGCTCACCTCGCTGGTGTGGCTGACCTCGATCATCTCCATCGTGCTGACCTACATCGTTTCTTACCTCATCATTCCGGTGCTTGGCCCTGGCGCCGACACAACGCAGTGGTGGAAGTTAGCCACCATCATCTCCTGCGGAACGCTGGCGGGAGCGGTTATTCCTGAGTTGGTAAAGGTGTTCACCTCTGTCAATTCCGGTCACGTCAAGGAAGTGGTGACCTCGGCCGAAGAGGGCGGAGCTTCTCTCGACATCCTCTCAGGGCTGGTCGCCGGTAACTTCTCTTGCTATTACCTCGGTTTCACCATGGTTGTCCTCATGAGCATTGGCTACTACATGAGCACTATGGGACTGGGCGCCGTGTATGACGGGGTGCCCCTGATGCTGGCGCCAGCCGTGTTCGCGTTTGGACTCGTCGCCTTTGGCTTCCTGGGCATGGGCCCAGTGACCATCGCGGTCGACTCCTATGGCCCGGTCACCGACAATGCACAATCAGTCTACGAGTTGTCGCTGATCGAGCAGATACCGAATATCGAAGCAGAGTTGAAGCGCGACTACAACATTGATGTGAACTTCGAGCGCGCAAAGCACATGTTGGAAGAAAACGATGGCGCGGGCAACACCTTCAAAGCGACAGCCAAGCCAGTACTGATTGGAACCGCCGTCGTGGGGGCAACCACCATGATCTTCTCCATCATCATGGCGCTCACGCGGGGGCTGACGGAAAACGTCGGCAAGCTCTCGCTGCTGCATGCTCCCTTCGTGCTCGGCCTGATCAGCGGCGGCGCCATCATTTACTGGTTCACCGGCGCTTCGATGCAGGCTGTGACCACGGGCGCATATCGTGCGGTCGAATTCATCAAGGCCAACATCAAGCTGGAAGGCGTGGAGAAGGCTTCTGTGGAGGACAGCAAGAAGGTCGTGGAGATCTGCACGAAGTACGCGCAGAAGGGCATGTTCAACATCTTCCTCGCGGTGTTCTTCGTGACGCTGGCGTTCGCGTTCGTCGAGCCATTCTTCTTCATCGGCTACCTGATCGCGATTGCAATATCCGGCTTGTACCAAGCCATGTTCATGGCCAATGCCGGGGGCGCCTGGGACAATGCCAAGAAGATCGTAGAGGTCGAACTGAAGCAGAAGGGAACAGCGCTGCACGACGCGACGGTGGTGGGCGACACCGTCGGCGATCCGTTCAAGGATACTTCGTCGGTCGCGATGAACCCGATCATTAAGTTCACCACGCTGTTCGGCCTGCTGGCGGTGGAGCTGGCGGTGCAATTGACCAACACTCAGGGGGCGACCTTCAGCCACATTCTGGCTGTGGTGTTCTTTGCAGTGTCGTTCGTATTCGTGTATCGGTCGTTCTACGGGATGCGGATCGTTAAAGCCGCGGCCTGATTCGAAGCGGCTACAGCAAAGCGCCATCCCATTTCGGGATGGCGCTTTTGTTGCATGCTATATGGAGACCAACTTAGCCTGCGACCCCATCGTCCCCGGCGACGCGCAGGTACGCATCCGCTTCTTCCGCCTCGAACAGGCGAAAGCGAAGAGTTGGACCTTTGCCGTCGCAGGTAGTATTGACCTAGTCTGCAAGCGGCAGGCAAGTGAGGACCGAGTGAGCTACATCCAGTTTCTGGGCGCAGCCGGAGTGGTCACCGGCTCGAAGCACCTGATCAACACGGGCGATGACAGCGGCAGGCGAGGCATTCAGATGCTGGTGGATTGCGGGCTGTTCCAGGGGCAGAAGGAATGGCGCGAGCGCAATTGGCAGGACCTGCCGGTTCCGGCGCGCGAGATTGCTGCTGTCATCCTGACGCACGCCCACCTCGATCACTGCGGCTGGATACCGCGGCTGGTGAAGCAGGGCTTTCACGGGCCCATCTACGCCACGCCGCCGACTATTGACCTGTGCAGCATTCTGCTGCCTGATTCCGGGCACCTGCAGGAAGAAGACGCGGCCTACTACAACAAGACGAGGGCGAGTAAGCACCATCCGGCGCTGCCGCTGTATACGCAGGAAGAGGCGCAACAGTGCATGACGCTGTTTCATCCTGTTGACTTCGGCGAACTGAGGACGCCCACGGGGGAACTGTCGTTCCGCTTTGTGCGGGCGGCGCACATCCTGGGCTCGGCGATGGCCGAGATTACGCTGACCTCCAACGGCGGTTCATCCAGGCTGCTCTTCACTGGCGATGTTGGTCGCGTCCGCGACAACCACGTTGCTCCCGGCAGAGTAGTGCACTCCGGGCCGACCGAGGGCGAAGAGTGCGACCTGCTGGTAATGGAGAGCACCTACGGCAATCGTGAGCATCCGCACACTGATCCGAGGCCGCAGATGGCGGCGCTGATTCGCACCACGTTACAGCGCGGCGGCAGCGTGGTGGTGCCGTCGTTCGCTGTCGAGCGCTCGCAGAAGTTTCTCTTTATGCTCAAGGAGCTGATGGAAACCGGGCAGGTTCCGAGCGTGCCGGTACACGCGGACAGTCCAATGGCCATCAAGGCGGTGCAGATTTTTCTGAAGCACGCGGAAGAGTTTTCGCCCGAGACCAAAGCGCTGCTTGCCAAATACAGGTCGCCGCTGGAGTGGCCGAACTTCCACTTCGACCAGACGCAGGAAGATTCGAAGAAGATCAACGATTCCAAGTATCCCAGCATCATCGTGTCGTCCAGCGGCATGGTCACCGGGGGGCGCATCCTGCACCACCTGATGCAGCGCCTGCCCGATCCGCGAAATCTGGTGCTGTTCATTGGCTTCCAGGCGCCGGGCACGCGAGGATTCACAATCAAGAACGGGGCGGAACAGGTGAAGATGTTTGGGCAGGAAATTCCCATTCGCGCGCAGATCGCTTCACTGGAGCAGTTCAGCGACCACGCGGATACTCCGGAATTGCTGGAGTGGTTGCACACCTTCCGGCGTCCACCGAAACAGACGTATCTGGTGCACGGCGAGCCGCAGGCGGCGTCGCAGTTGCGCGACGCCATGACCAAAGTCCTGCGATGGAATGTGCAGGTGGCGGCGTACAAGCAGAAGGTGCATGTGGAGTAACCATTCACCACGGAGCACACGGAGGGCACGGAGAACAGAAGAAGAAAAGAAAAAACTCCGTGTCCTCCGTGTTCTCTGTGGTGAAAACCTTTTTTTGACTTTTCTGGAGATGCCCATGGCGACCTTTGGACTCATCGAATACGCCGACGCCAGCCCGGAAGTGCGGGCCGTTTATGACGACATCATGGCAACGCGCAAGACGGACTGGATCAACAACTTCTGGAAGGCGCTGGCGCATGATCCGGCGCTTCTGAAAAACACCTGGGAGGACACCAAGCAGCTAATGGCGCCCGGCGCGTTGGACGCGGTGATGAAAGAGTTGATCTACATTGCAGTGAGCGTGACTACGGGCTGTCCTTATTGCATTGCGGCGCACACCGCCTCAGCGCGCAAAAAGGGCATGACCGAGGAGATGTTCCACGAGATGATGTCGGTGGTGGCGCTGGCCAACGCCAACAATCGCCTAGCCAACGGTTACCAGATCGAGATCGACGAGCAGTTCAAGACGCCGGTGAAATAGCTGTCAGCCGTCAGCTATCATCCCCCAGCCATTGCTGGGGCAAGTATAATGGAGCTTCTCCCATGAAAGCCTACGTTTACGTCTCGCTCAAAAAGAGTGTGCTTGACCCTCAGGGTAAGACCATTCACGGCGCCCTGAAGAAGATGGGCTATCGCGGCATTGACGATCTGCGGCAGGGAAAGTACTTCGAAATCGCCCTCGACAGCAGCATCAGCCGCGAAGAAGCGCAGGCCGAGATCGAGCGCATCGCGCGCGAAGTGCTCACTAACCCGGTGATTGAGGAGTACCGCTTCACCCTGGAAGGTTAGAACCTACCGAACCCAAAAGGAGGCCCAGTGGCCACAGCAAGCCCAGCTCCCTTGACCTTCCCGACCACGCTTGCCGCCAACGATCCCAGCATGCAGGCGCAACTCGCCGCAGCCAATAGTTTTCGCCCATTCATCGAAGCCGCGGCCCAGCAGTTCGGATTTCAACCCTGCGTGATTGGCGGTATCGGCTCGCGTGAGTCGGGCTGGGGAGTGCTGCTTAAGCCGTCCGGTCCAGCCGGCACGGGTGACCGCGCGCCACGCGGCCCGAGGCCGCCGTTGCGCCCCGGTCCTCTGCCGCCCGATGGGCTCGGCTTCGGGCGCGGTCTGATGCAGATTGACTTCGACTCCAACCCGCTGGCGCAGACTGGCAACTGGCAGGATCCGCAGACGAACATCAACTTTGGGTGCCAGTTGTTGGCGCATAAGCTGGCATACGTGCAGAAGAACTCGAAGCTGCAGGGCCTTATGCTGCTGCGCGGAGCGCTTGCCGCCTACAACTGCGGTGAAGGCACGGTCTGCAAGCTGGCAGCGGCAGGACTTGATATTGACTCCAAGACTGCCCATGCGA
>JBKQKT010000278.1:0-24710 GCA_052147365.1 Candidatus Korobacteraceae bacterium
TGAAGGAGGGAATTTACTTCTTCAGAACTCCCGACAAAATGGGACACAGTGACATCTGCTTCTACGAATTCGCCACCGGTCAAACCAAGAAAATTCTCGCCATTCAGCGTCCCGTAGATAACCATATAGCGGTTTCCCCTGACGGCCGGACAATCATCTACCCGCAGTCTGACGAATCTGGCAGCGTCCTCATGCTCGTCGATAATTTCCGCTAGGCGCGACTCTCACCGTTGCGCCGGGATGACGCTAGTGCTTTTTCGGACGCGACACCGGGATGAGTGCTCAAGACGCCATTCCCAATGGTGACGCTCAAGACAGAATTCTTCGCTACGAGACAACCATCGAGCGAAGCGTTACTCGGCCCCAGGATCGACTCGCGCGCATGCAAGCCGCCGCAAAAACCGACCCTAGCCAGGCACGCAACCAAGAGTAGCTTCTCCTCGTTCTCTGCCCCCTCGAGTTGGACCGTTGAGCCTCTATTGGCGAACGGGTTCGCGCTCCGTTGGAATCGCCTGAGCTTCTGCCCCGTCAGGAGGGAGCGCGCATACATGACGTTGGAGGAGTTGATCAGCGGCGCAATGCGGAAGAAAAGCCGCCCGACGCCGAGCGGCAATTCTGAGGACGTCCTAGCAGTCACCGCTCCACCACCTGCTTCACTGCATTCGACGTGCTACCTTCGAGGAGCAGGTCACCGCCGTACACGGCCCTGACATGTGGCGTGCCCACATGCAACGTCGAGGTCGTAAACGCCGCGGAACCGCCGTTCAGGGATCCCGTTCCCAGTACCATCGAGCCATTCTCAAAAGTCACGGGTTCCCCATCCGGTGGCGCAGGAGTGACTACTGCCGTAAAGATCACTGCTTCTCCGAGGGTGGATGGATTCGGCGAAGCAGTGAGCACAGTCGCTGTCACCCGAGCCGATGGATTAAGTTCGAACGCAATGCCGCAACCACCGGTGCCAGGACAGTTGCTGGATGTTCCACCGCCGTACGTCGTTCCGTAAAGATTGCCGCCGTCCAGGATCAAGGTGTCAGTCGGGTTACCGCCGTCCGTACCATTGAAAGTCCAGAGAAAAGTCCATTCGTACCCGGAACCGCTGACCGCTAGCTCGAAGACACTGCCGCATCCGTCGTAGCAAGGAAAGTCTTCCCGGTTCGGAGGGCTGAAAACACCGAATGCTGTCGTGCTGTAAATGTTCCCGGATGAGTCGAGCACGAGCGCCGCCCATGGATTGGAGCCATCGGGCCAAGTGAAGGAATGAAGAATCTCCTCCGTATACTCTCCAGCTGTACCAGGAGTCAGCTTCCAAACCGTTCCCATGCCTTTTGTGGCGCCGCCACTCGAGGTTGTGCCGTAAATATTTCCGGCGCTGTCGAGGACAGGAGTCCCTTCAGGCCCCGCCCCGTCGTTCGGGGCGCCCTTGAAGGTGTGAAGGATGGTCGCATTCCAACCCCCACTTCCGTTTGGTGACAGCTTGAAAAGATGGCCATCTTTCACGTCGTCGGCGCCGTAGAGGTTTCCGGAGCTGTCTATAGTTAAGCCTGCATAGCCGCCCCTGTCGTAGATAACCTGCTCACTCCAGCCGCCACTGCCGTTCGGGGACAACTCGTAAACCGTTCCCAGTCCGCTGCCTCCGCCATAAGTTGTGCCATAGAGGTTGCCGGATGGGTCCCTAATGAGCCCAGAGAACGGGAATGCACCGTCGGGGTTTGACATGACACTGTAAAGCACGGTCTCGCACCAGCCATTACCGCTGTTGCTGCCGCTTGGGCAACCACCGCCCGGCTCGGGGCTCAGCTCGAACACAACGCCATATCCAGACCAAGGGCCAGATGCGAAAAGCCCGCCGTAGTAAGTTGTCCCGTAGAGATTCCCGCGGCCGTCGAAGGTCACGTAGGAGTCGAGATACGACCCATCTGTACAGTTCGGCAGGGAACAAAAGCTGTACAAGACAGTTTCGTTGTAGCCGCCGACCCCGTTGGGAGAAAGCTCATAGACAGTACCATACATATTCGCGCCGCCTAGTTGGGTAGTCCCGTAGAAGTTGCCCGCGCCGTCGGGCATAAGGCTGGACACCGGGTTTTCACCGTCTACACAGTTCGGCTGAGAACAGAAGTTGTAGAGCACGTTTTCGGGTTGAGCGTGCGCTGACGGAAGAGCAACCAGCAGCAACGTGGAAAGTACAGCCAACGTCAGAACGCTTCGCATATCCTCTCCTAATCTCTGACTGAGATGTTGGGGTTTCCTCGTGATTTTTAGTACGGCACATCGCTACCCAGTTAGAAAAAGGTGGCGGCCTTTTCAGTAACCTTGCAACCTACGGAGTGAACTCGAACGCGACCCCGCAACCCTCAGGATACGGGCAAAAGTCACCGAGCCCGCCGTTGTAGGTCGTTCCGTAGAGATTACCGCCATCCAGAATCAGGCTGGTCACGGGATGAGCGCCATTCGTCGAACTGAAAATCCAAAGAAGCTCCATTTCATACCCGCTACTTTTGGGGCGCTTTGCGAGTTCGAACAGCGCGCCGCAGCCTTGTTGATTGCTCTTCGCCCCTTTTTCTGTGCAGTACGAGGAGCTGCCGCCGTATTCTGTCATGCCATAGATGTCTCCGGATGAATCGAGCACGACCCCGGCCGAGGGATTGTTAGGCAGTCGAATCGAGAAGCAGCATCCCATGCTCCCAGGTCCGGACTGGAAGGAACGAAGAATCTTTTCCGTATACTCTCCACCTGAAGGAGTCAACTTCCAAACTGTGCCGCACCCCAGGTAAGAGTTGCAATTCCCTATACCGCCATAAACGGTCGTGCCATAGAGATTTCCGGCGCTATCGAGCATCGGAGTGCCAGACGGGTAGTTGCCGTCCTTCGGGTGGCCTGCGAAGGCGTGAAGTATGGTTTCGCACCAACCGTTACCGGTATTGCTGCCATTTGAGCACCCGCCGGGCGGTTGAGGGCTTAGTTCAAACACAGTGCCAGCCGCGTATGTACCGCCATTTTCGGTCGTCGCGTAGAAGTTTCCGTTCGTGGCTTGTACCTGCCCGTCGGGGTGCGCGCCGTCAGCGCAACTCGGCTGGCCGCAAAAGCTGTAGAGCACAGATTCACTCCAGCCGCCACTGCCGTTCGGGGACAACTCGTAAACCGTTCCCAGTCCGCTGCCTCCGCCATAAGTTGTGCTATAGAGGCTGCCTGATGGGTCCCAAGTGAGCCCAGAGAACGGGAAGGCACCGTCGGGGTTTGACATGAAACTGTAGAGGACGGTCTCGCACCAGCCATTACCACTGTTGCTGCCGCTTGGGCAACCATCGCCTGGCTCGGGGCTCAGCTCGAACACAACGCCATATCCGTTAAAACCATCGCTGCATGCTGAGGGCACGCCTTGTCCGTTAGCGCCACCGGAGCAGGCTGTCCCGTAGAGATTTCCGACACCATCGAAAATCACATTAGAAGTCGGGTCGTTACCATCCGTGCAATTCTGCAGGGAACAAAAGCTGTACAAGACAGTCTCGTTGTAGCCGCCGACTCCGTTTGGAGAAAGCTCAAAGACAGTACCATACGCATTAGCGCCGCCCAGTCGGGTTGTCCCATAGAAGTTGCCTGCGCTGTCGGGCGCGAGGCTAGACGCCGCGCCCTCACCGTCTACACAGTTCGGCTGAGAACAGAAGTTGTAGAGCACGATTTCGGTTTGAGCGTGCGATGAACGAGCGCCAATAAGCAGCAGCGCAGAAATCATAGCTAGTGTCAGGGCGCCACGAATAGCATTCATAAGTACGAACCTCCTTTAGGAGTCTCGCCTCAAGGGGTGTTGCGTCTCAACGAGCGGGACCTCCTTTTCGGAGAGGCACATTCATTCGATAGAATGACCGGCACCCTGTCAGTGTTCACCGTCACATTTCGATGTGCGGTTGTTGCCAATAGATACAAGGCAAAGCCTGGGCTAAGCCCTTCGGAACTTCATTAATCGTTTCGAGTAACTTCTTCCACTGACTGCAAGGGTCGCTCACTCCGAGACCGACAGGCACGAACCTCCACTTCTTTTGTGATCCGGCAGTTTTTGAGCTTTGCGGTCTTCCTGACACAGTGGATATTTCGTGCCGGTTTTTCTGGCGCTAGTTTGGCGGACACAGTCTCGGGGCGCAGGCCAATCAAAACCAGACTAACGTGGTGCTTACCAGACGTGTGGTACCAACCGGTAACGCACCTTCTGGAGATATTCCTTGTAGCCCTCCAGATCGCGTGCCAACAGCTTTTCCTCGCCAAAGATGCGCACCACGAGCAGCCCGAGCATCGCGAGGCCCAAGAGAAGGCCGGAAATGGAGCCGAGCAGCAACGCGCCACCAAAGAACACTAGACTTGCCCCAAGATACATGGGATGGCGAACAAAGCCGTAGACGCCCGTGTCAATGACATGCTGGCCACGCTCGGTCTGAATACGCACCAACTGCGACGCAAAGGTGTTATCAGTGAACGCGCGGAAGAAGGGAAAACTACCCCCGAGGAGCAGGATGCCTCCGCATATCTCGCACCACAGCGGCAGGCGGGGTGTCCAACCGAAACGCACATCCAGTGCCGGCACAACGATCCAAGCCAGGCCACACACTTTTATCCCAATGAGGATAGCCAAATCGGAGCGCGATTCACCGCCCGTGCCGGGAATGCGCATGCGCTCGGCCAACAGCGCAGGGTCCCTGGAGCGAAGCCACACGAGATTGAAGGCAAAGAAGGATACCCACCAGACGACGAAGATCCAGCCCTCCACCCAGCGCCAATCGCCCGACAGCCATAGCAGCAGTCCTATAAAGACAACGGCGACAGCCGCCAACAGGAGCCCGGCGATGATCGGCTTGGGGAACATCGCGATCCGAGAGCATCCTACTCCCGAGACGTGTTTGCCTTTTACCGTCGGTCCCGCCAGACCATCAGCGGACGCTTACCGCAAAGCGTTCACCACCAGCGGTCACCGCGCGCGGCAACAAAATTCCACCAGATATAGTCCCACGGAACGACGAACAGGAAGATCACACTCATCAGGCAGGCAAAAGTTGTGTCCCAGGTGTCTGCGTCCATGGTGTGGTTCTGCCAGGCAGGCAGCGCTACCGCGAGAAGCCATGTGGCCTTCCATGTCATTTCCCAGAACAAAAGCGGCAGCATTTTCAAGGGATAGCGTAGCCCCAGGATCGCCAGCAGCACTAGCGCGAGCAGCATGGAATTGACCACGCCATGCATCAACTCCCAAGGCCTGTGGTGAAGGAAGGCAGGAACCTTCTGCGTTCCCATGCCGACAGCAAGCAAGAGGTATCCGGCCCTCAGAAGATAAATTCGCCACAGCGCGATCTCCCGCGCCGGAGTTTCGTTTCGGTCCTGCGTGCCCAACGCTAGGGCTGGCGATGAATCGGTTTTCATTGCATATCTCCCAATCAAACTCGCATGGCGGGAGCCGCCATTGTCATCGAATCGCAGCTCACAAGATCGTGTGCCTTTGACGCAACGCCCCAATCGTCACTACCAGCAGCCACGCCAGGCACATCCACGCGAACCAGTCCCCAAGGTGCGAAAGCCCCTCATGCAACGGTTCCAGCCCTGTTTGCACAAGGGGCATGCGTAGAATCCGCGGGGACTGCCGGATCCATAGGTCTTCTTCCTGGGGAATGCTTGACTCAATGGCGAATAATGGCGATGCCATGACGAGACTCTTGGTCGATTCAGCGGAGAGCAGGTGGAGGGAAAGGCTCTTCAGGGAACGACATCTCCTATTTAGCTCAGCCGTGCGACGAATGCAGTGACCCCAGTCACACCGCAAAAGATCCACGGGGCTTTTGCGAAGGCGGACCAAGGGCCGCAGGCCGGTCTCGATCAACGCACACTTTTCTCGTCGTTGGTTTCTGTGGGCCTTAGTTTCTGAAAGTATGCCAACTCACTCACCGACATTGCGCCGGATTCCGGTTGGATTACCGGCAACTCTGACGTAACCCGATTAGGTAGGGCTTGCCGACTAACCGCCGAAAATCGTTGCATCCGCTGCGCAGTCTATAATTGCGGTGCACGGATGGCTCTCACTCCTAGGAACGGCTTGAGCGCCTGCAGAGCCGCCGCAAGAACCGATCCTCGCGAGTCGCACCCACCGGTCTTGTAACCCCTTCGAGGCGCTCTGGGACGGACAGTGCTTAGTGATGGACATCACTGACTTCCTTCTTGGAGGCGCGGATTATGACTACTAGCGACCACTCCTGGCCCCAGGACACGTGTCCTGCCCACGGCACAAAGGAGGTATATCCGATATGAAAAAAACTCCCATACTCATTCCACTCACAAGCCCACAAGCGGGCGAATTCCGTGACCCGATCGGGGAACAGATTCGCGGACGAGCTTATCAACTGTATGAGCAACGCGGAAAAGAAGACGGTCACGATTTGGATGATTGGCTAAGAGCAGAGTCGGAGGTGGCAGGCAAGACAAAGGCAGTAGCAGCGTAACTCCAGACGCGATTACACTCATCATCCGACTGGGTGCAGACTAGGGCGGGACTGGCCGTTTGATGAGTGTAATTGCCTTGATTTTGATTGCCTCAGTTACCCTTAGTTGTTGTGCGGCGACTACCTTCCACGTTCGACGGATCTCATCGTACGGGACCGGGTAAGTATCCGGCCAATCAAGCATCTCCTTCTTGAGTTCGCTGTCGAACGGCGGCACGTGTCCTCCCTTGAACAGGACCAGTGGTTTCTTCTGCTTGGGCGTGCCCAAAAAATTCCAGCAGTGGCTTGACGCAGGTTGGACTAGGCCGTTTTCCTTTTGGCGGCGACTGTCGCGCTATGAAGCAAACCACACTACTACTTAGGCGCACCGTCTTCTGTAGGGCTGCGATAGCCCTTACGGTTGTGGATGTGCAGGCCTCTATGGTTCTGCGCTTGAACTTCGATCGTGCGGTAATGCCCATCTGGCTCGAATGCCGCCGGCTTGTAAGACACTGCGTACTGGCTGCGCAGCTCTTCCTGAATCGCAGCGAACGCACTACCTACTTCGGTGATCTGGGAGGGCACGTACGATCTACCGCCGGTTGCTTCGGCAATGCGTTCCAAGTTTTGGTTGCCGTGTCGGCCGGAGCGGCTCGGGTTCGTGCTGATGGTATACACCGAAACCTCGGCCTGCTGGGCCATCTCGATGGCGTTTTCGCGGGTTACTGAGCTCGCGTTGTCATTGCCATCGCTCAACAGGATGATGGCCCGCCGGACGGAGCCAGCCTGTGGTTGTTTCAGCAGTTTGTCCCGACAGGCATAGTAGAGAGCATCGTACATTGCGGTGAGGGTGCCCGGTCGCAGCGTATGAATGCCGCCCGAAAGTTTCTCCGTGTCGTCGGTGAAGTCTTGAGTGACCCTGGGAGTCAGGTCAAAGCCGATGACAAAGGCCTGATCGTACTTTCGCCGGATCGTCTGTCTCAGAAATTCGATAGCCGCTTGCTGCTCGAATTTGAAGCGACTGCTCACCGATTCGCTGGCGTCGATCAACAGCCCGACTTGTAGGGGTAGATCGGTCTGGCTGCTGAAGCTGAGCATCTCTTCCGGCGGCTTGCGGTCGTCCAGAATTTTGAAATCGTTTTTCTTCAGGTCCTTAATATAGTGACCGTGCTTGTCCGTCACGGTGAAAACCAGGTGGACCTCGTTCACCGTCTTGTGCACGGTGAAAACCGGTTCATCCGGTTTTCCTGGCGGGCTAGAGCCAAGGTTCTTTGCAGCCGCAGTCTGCTCCTGCTCGGTTTGAGCCGACACCACCATGGTCGCTCCACTCTGGGCCGGCTTAGTGACCATGGCATAAGCGCTGGTCAACTCTAGAGCAAGACCAACTAGCAACGAGGTAATGGGGAGGAACTTCATGTTCTCGCGATTATAGTTGCCGGTCTTGAGGATTTGGACAGGCTGTTACCGGTGAATGCCATGATTGTATTGCGCAAGACTGAAGGCTGCTGTCGGGGTCGCTCCTTCCGATCTGAGCGGAGCAATTCTCCCCTGACAGCGGGGCGAAAGCCGACCAACGGCAGGCCGGCATCCTCGGACCGCGCTCAGCGTGCGAAAAGGAGCTGCCCGATCAGTCGCGGCTCACACCATACGCATCCAAAACGTCTCGCAACGCTACAACACCTTCCAACTTGTGCACATCGGCCCGGCAACGCCACGGCTTTCGTTGACTTGCGAGTTTCACAAACGTAAGATCTGCACGCATGATCGGCCAAACCATCTCGCACTACCGCATCGTCGAGAAGCTCGGCGGGGGCGGCATGGGTGTGGTCTACAAGGCCGAGGACACTGAACTCGGGCGCTTCGTGGCCCTGAAGTTCCTCCCTGATGATGTCGCCCGCGATCCGCAAGCCCTCGAACGTTTCCGTCGGGAAGCGCGCGCGGCTTCGGCGCTGAACCATCCCAACATCTGCACCATTCACGAGATCGGTAGGAACGGCGATCAGTCGTTCATCGTCATGGAGTTTCTCGATGGTGTGACGCTGAAGCATCGCATCGCGGGGCGTCCCATGGAAACTGAGTTGATCTTGTCGCTGGGCATCGAGATCGCCGACGCACTGGAATCAGCTCACGCCGCCGGTATCGTGCACCGCGACATCAAGGCTGCGAACATTTTTGTCACCAAACGCGGACACGCGAAGGTCCTCGACTTCGGGCTGGCTAAGCTTTCACTCAACGACGAAGGCGCGGACCTGAATGCCTCGACGAAGGAAGAATCTCTTACCAACCCGGGAACGGCCGTGGGGACGGTCGCCTACATGTCGCCGGAGCAAGTTCGGGGAAAGAAGTTAGATTCCCGCTCCGATCTGTTCTCCTTCGGTGTGGTGCTCTACGAGACAGCAACCGGAACGCTGCCCTTCCGGGGGGAAACCACAGGCGTGGTTTTTGACTCCATTCTGAACCGGGCTCCTGTGCCTCCCGTGCGGGTGAATGCGGGGCTACCGCTCGATCTGGAAAGAATCATCGGCAAGTGCTTGGAGAAAGACCCCAACCTTCGCTACCAGCACGCCTCTGAAATAGGAGCTGATCTTCGAAGGCTAAGACGCGACACGGATTCAACGACCGCCGTGTCCGGCCCCGCAAACCATGCCAGGAGACGCGGCATGGCAGTCATTTTTGCTGCTGTTGCTGTGTTGTTGTTGTCAGTCGCTGGTTACTTCTATCTCCATCGCGCGCCCAAACTGACGGACGATGACACCATTGTTCTGGCAGATTTTACCAATTCCACCGGCGACCCGGTGTTCGACGGCACGCTCCGGCAAGGACTCTCCGTACAGCTGGAGCAATCACCCTTCCTGAGCATCATCTCGGACCAGCAAATCCAGCAGACTCTGCAGATGATGACCCAGAAGCCAGACGCGAGGCTGACGCCGGAGATTGCGCGCGAACTCTGCCAGCGAACGGCAAGTGCAGCTGTGCTCGAGGGCTCGATCGCTCAAATTGGCTCGCCATACCTTCTGACCCTGAAGGCGGTCAACTGCTCAACCGGCGGAACGTTGGCGAGCACACAAGCAGAGGCGAGCGACAAGAATCACGTGCTCGATGCACTGGGGAAGACGGCATCGGAGATGCGGAACAAACTGGGCGAGTCCCTACATACGGTGCAAAAATTCGATACCCCTCTGGAAGAAGCGACTACCTCCTCGCTCGAAGCCCTGAAAGCTTACAGCGCCAGCCATCGGGCAACTTCCCCGCTTGCAATTTCTTTTCTTAAGCGCGCTGTCGAACTCGACCCAAACTTTGCGGTCCCCTACGCCTGGTTGGGCATCAGGTATACATCCATCGGAGAGCCTAGCGTCGCGGCGGACTACACCCGCAAGGCATACGAACTGCGCGAGCGCGCGAGTGAGCCAGAGAAGTTCTTCATATCAGCTATCTACTACAAAGAAGTCACAGGCAACCTCGAAAAAGCCGAACAAGCGTGCAAGCTCTGGATGCAGGCTTATCCCCGGGCCGAGATGCCGCATACTTACTTGTCAGGCGCAATCTACCCGCAGATGGGTCGGTATGATGCAGTGGTTTCAGAAGCCAGAGAGGCAATTGGTTTGAAACCGGACTTTTCTCCCCCCTACGCCTTCCTCATGGAAGGCTATATAGAGCTAAATCGCCTCGATGAAGCGAGGGCGACCTACAGGCAGGCTCTCGCACGCAAACTGTACCACCCTTACTTCCCCGAGGATCTCTACACGATTGCCTTCTTGGAAAACGACGCAGCGGGCATGAAACAGCAACTCACGTCGGCGGCTCAGGGAGGCGGAAGAGTTGACCAGTCGGGCGATGGAATCAGCCGAACAGGCTGGAGAAAAAGAAAAAGCCGCGAGCTTCTCCTCCACGTCTGGACTAAGGGAAGCCCTGCTTGGTAACGCCGAGGAAGCCCGACGGCGTGCCAGGCTCGCAATGGAACATTCCGATGGCATCGATGTGCAGTATGGCGCTGCGCTCGCTTTGGCGTATGCGGGTGACACTGGGCGGGCAAAGGATCTGACGGAGGGGTTGGACAAGCGGTTCCCCGAAGCCACCATCGTGCAGTTCAACTACCTGCCAACCCTCCGGGCGAGACTTGCGGTAAATCGAGGAGATGCTTCTGACGCCTTAGAGACTCTGAGAGCCGCCGTGCCGTATGAACTAGGGCGAACCACATTCAGCAACTACAGCTGGAACGGCTTGTATCCTGTTTATGTGCGGGGAGAGGCATACCTGGCCGCGCATCAGGGCCGCCAGGCCGCGGCAGAGTTTCAGAAAATCCTCGATCATCGTGGAATCGTCTGGAACGCACCGATCGGTGCTCTTGCCCACCTTCAACTGGGCAGAGCTTATGCAATGGCCGGCGACACGGACAAAGCCCGCGCGGCATATCTAGATTTCCTGACGCTCTGGAAAGATGCCGACCCTGACATTCCCATCCTGAAGCAAGCCAAAGCGGAGTACGCGAAGCTGCAGTAGAGGGAAACTGTGCGTCACGGATGCTGACAAATGCTGGAGAAGCACAAACCACCCGTGGCTGTCCGACGCACCTTAGGCTTTTCGCAAGCCGGCGACCCTAGCGAGGCACGCAACTGGTTGGTGGGCTCAGCAGGAAATCCTTGGAGGGAGATGCAAGCAGAGTGGCGAGCGGTGCATTGAATTCGAACATAGATAAACCTCTGCAGCAAAACCTGCAAGACAAAACCCGATCACTCTGAAATTCCTTCCCAAGGTTGCATGAAGTAAACGGACAAAACCAGTCACCAAAGACGTTTTGGTCTTCCTGAAACTCCGGCTAAACTGCGAATCGGGTCCGAGATTGGAAAAATCCCAGCTGGATGTACGTCATGACAGTAAGAATCACGAGTTTAAATCGACGATTGGACAGAGTCGAACGACGCCTTCATGCGGCTGATTCGCGCAATCCGATCGTCAAGTGAGACGAAGAAGGAACGAATCCAGTCCAAATTGAACCATTGACCACCTTGCCGCGGTTCGGATTCTCCCGCTAAATGTTTGCTGCTTCTTCATTTCGTCTCAAAATCGGTGGAGACGCTGAGTTTCTTCCAAATTCGTGCTTCCTCTAATCGCGCAAGATCATTCTTCTCCGCGGCGGCGTACGCATCGCTGCCGAGCAAGAGTCGCAACGGTCAACCAGATGCAGTCGAGACGGGTTATAAAAAGTACTCGTTTTATTTTCTTAGCTGAGCGGTGAAGTTAGTGACGATGGTGATTGGTTGGCTGACCTGCTGCGAAACCCGTTCCATCAAGAGTTTCTGACCGTCGGGAAAGACGCTGTAAAAGGGGGTGCTCAGGACCGTCCACTGGCTAACGAGCGTGTGGCCGGCTCCGAATTCGAGCGTGTTTCCCAGGTCCTTCACCGGAACGGCCACGATGGATTGTGTGCCATCCAAGTAGTAGAGTTCTTTGCCGTCTTTGCTCCACTGCGGTACCTGCCCGCCATTGGCGGGCACCTGCCACTTGCCTTGGGCGGCGCCGTAGCCCACCACATAAACTTCCGACTGTCCAGAGAACATCGTATAGGCTAGCCATCGTCCGTTGGGGGATAGAGTGCCGCCGACCGCGTGTTCCACGACTAGACGAGGCTTTCGTTCTCCGTCCAGCGGAAGAGCCCAAATTGTCTGGTCTCCAGTTTGAAAGCCAACCGAATAGAACAGGGTTTTGCCATCGCGCGACCAGTCACTGGGGATCAGCGTGTTGCCAGCAGTGTCGGAAAACAGCATTTCTTCGGCTCCACTGCCATCCGCGGGCTTGCGATTGATGGTGCTGGTGCCCGCCCCCGTGGAGGTGTACGCGACCCACTTGCCATCAGGGGACCAGATTGGATAAGTGTTCGCGATCGGGCCGAAGGTGAGCCGGGTGCGGATGCCACGCGCAAGATCGAGTGTCCAAATGTCATTGATGCCGGAGTCGAGCATCAGAGCGACGCGGTCACCTTGAGGCGAAAGGCGGGCAAACTGCAGGTTTTGCAGATTCTCGACGGCAACACCCGTTTGTTTTCCAGTGCGGTCCATCCAGACCAGTTGCACGTTGCCCGAAGTGCCGTTGGCGAAGGTCAGCACACCGCCGTCCGTGGCCGAGGCGTCCATGTGCCAGGTCGTGACGTCATTCAGCACGCCCGAAGAAACGGCCTGCGCCTGGCCACTCAGCGTGCCGTTGGCGGGATCGAACGGCTGCGCCATCAACTGGTCACCGCGGCCCACCAGAAGGTAACCGGCGGCATAAATTGCGTTGGTCTGGGTATGAATGAGCAGACGATTCTCGCGGCCATCGAGCGACGCATAGTAGATGGCGTTGTTCGAGGATTTCGAGGGGTCGTGGTGCATAGCCAAGTAGAGAAAATGCTTGCCGTCGGGTAGAAAAAACGGCCAGCGGTGGGACGTGTGGAGGGCCGGATCCAATTTTGTGAGTGGGGTGGGAGTGCCGCCGCTGGCGCTGACCTGCATGAGCGCTGCGGTTGGGGCGGGAGAGAATACAATCACGCCGCCAGACCCCCACGCGCCGCCGCGTCCAAGCGTGACGTCACAAACGGCCTGCGACGCGCCGCCACCGATCTCGATCGTCTTTAACTTATTGCCGGCGAAGAACCCAATGGAGCGGCTATCGGGCGACCAGAACGGAAAAATGGCGTCGCCAGTGTCGGGGAGTGCCCGCGCATCATTGGAGTTCATGGGGCGGACCCAGACGGACGTCTTACCGTCAACGGTCGCGGTAAAGGCCAAGTAGGCGCCGTCGGGGGAAATCACCGGTGGACCGCCAGCGTCGTCGGTCAGACGGAAGCGCCCGCCCGGAGGAGGATTGAGGGCGGCACGAATGCTGGTCGCGGAAGGGGCAGGTCGATGGAGAAAGAACCCGGCGAGCGTTCCCAGAATCACTGCGGCCGCGACTGCGGCGAACCATGGAACGCGGCTTGGGGCTGGCGCGGGAGAGGATTGCTGACCTGCCGGAGCGGAATGGAGCGAGTCAACCCAGCGCAGGTCCATGGCGAGGTCGTGCGCGGATTGGAAGCGGTCGGCGGGATCTTTGGCGAGGCAGGCGCGCACCACGCGATCAAGCATCGGCGGCGCAAGCGGCTGCCTGGCGGTAATTGGCTCCGGATCTTTTTCCAGAATTGCCGTGAATACGCTGAGCTGCGACTTGCCTTCGAAAGCCCGACCTCCGGTGATCATCTCGTAGAGCACGCATCCGAAACTGAAAAGATCGCTGCGAGCGTCAGCTTCCGCTCCTTGCAGAAGCTCGGGAGCCATGTATTGAAACGTACCGACGATCGAACCCTTTTGCGTGAGCGGCGACGCCGCCGAGGTGAGCGAAGCCAGATTCATGGTTGGCGTGGAAGGAGTGAACGTGCCGACCGCTTGCGACGAAATCGACATCTCCGGCTTGGCCAGGCCAAAGTCCATCAGCTTTGCGCCAGACTTGGTCAGCATGATATTCGCCGGCTTCAGATCGCGATGGATGACGCCTTGCTGATGCGCCTGCTCGAGCGCTTGCGCGATCTCCGCGCCAATCTTCAAAACCTGATCCAGCGGCAACGCGCCTTTTACCAGGCGATCGGCCAGAGTCTGGCCTTCGAGATACTCCATCACCAGAAAGTCGGTGCCGTCCTGCGAGCCGATGTCGTACAGAGTGCAGATGTTTGAATGTTGCAGCGCCGAAATGGCCTTCGCCTCGCGCTCCATGCGCTGCTTCAATGCAGGGTCATCGGAAAGGTGCGCAGGCAGGACCTTGATGGCGACGGTTCGGTCAAGACGGGTGTCCTTGGCGCGGTACACCTCACCCATACCGCCGGCCCCGAGCGGAGATTGGATTTCGTAGGGGCCGAGTTTTGTTCCCGGAGTGAGCGCCATGCGTGCGCGTAATTATAGCCTGCGCCGAACGTTGAACGCCGAAGGCGGCGATTCCGGGTGTGTTGCCGGGTCACCTTACGTTGGGATTACTTCACGCTTGCCCGTTTCTGGTACCAATCCGCTCTCGTAGCGACCTACTTCCCGTTGCCTGCGATTCGGGCGCAACCTTTCACCGACAGGTACTACAATCGGTCAGAAACGCGGCACTGCTAATTTCAACGGGCAGCAGGAGATAATTCCGATGCAGCGTAGAGATTTCCTAAAAAATACTGTCGCTGTTGCCGTAGCTGCAAAACTTGGAATGGGTAAAGCGAAGGCGAAGGTTTCCGCCCACAACTGGGGAAACTACGACTTCGGCTCCGGTCCCCGGGTGGCCGATCGCCTCAATCAGGGTCCGTTTCCTCAATACCCGCCTGATGCCGTCATTCCCACTGACGATGTTGTGATGACCACGACTTCTTCGGAAGACGTCGTACCGAACTACGGCAAGGGACTGGTCACCTATATCACGGCAGACAGTGGCACGGAGGAAATCAAGTCAGACAATATTCCCCAGGCGATCGAAGACCTGGTTCGATTTCCCCTGGGCCAGCAGCTTTATATCCGTCCGACCTGGAGGGAAGTGCAGCCGCGGCCCGGACGCCTGGAGATGCCCGATTACCTGAAGCTCGTCTTTGAATTGGCGAAGAAGAACAACAAGCGGGTCGGATTGCGAGTTCAGATGTGCGCTCCAGACTATACACACGAACCGGCCCTCCCGGATTTTGTCCTCGACAAAGTGCCGAAAGTTGATCTGGTCCTGAGCGATCAGGAAAGCAGTGCTTCGGCGCAAAGATACTTGCAGAACCCGCATTCCCGTTATCAGCCCCGATTTGACCATCCTTTTTTTCAGCAGGCATTCAAAGAACTGGTTGGCCTATTGGCAGCGGAATTCGATGGCAATCCGCTCATCGAGTTTATCGATACCTTCATGTATGGCTTTTGGGGTGAAGGGCACACTTGGCCATTTGGCAACAATCCTTTCCCTGATTACCAGACAGCAGAGCGCACTTGGACCAAGATGCTCGACGTCCAGCTCGAGCACTTTTCGAGGACTCCTCTACTGACCAATACTCAACCGGACTATAGCCGGGTTGGTAATTCAGAACTGGTAGACCGCACCGTCCGCAGCAACAATTGGATTCGCAGCGATACCATCTTTATTGAGAACGAACAGATTGAAGCGCTCAGCAATCGCCCACCCTGGACCGCGGCATTGCTTGAGCAGGGGCTCCCGGGTAAACCTCCCGATCCAAGCCTCGCATATGAAGGGATATCCCCGGCAGAGAACATGATCGCTCATGTGATTGATGTCGGGGCGAATTATTGGTCGCTCTGGAACTTTCATCAGATCAGCGCAAAAAATCTGATGAACTACTACCAGGCTTATCCGGCAGCGTTCGACCAGATCAATCGCCGAATTGGCTATCGGGTGAGGCCGTCTTTCATCTGGAGCTATAAGGGGGATGGTTACCAGGGGCTAATTGTCGGCTTCGCAAATGACGGAATCGCGGGTGTGCCGGGCGTATTGAGGGTGACCCTAGAGAGCCAGGACGGAAAGATGCTCAAGAGCGGTTGTCTGGACGCCGGTTACCCGCTACCGGGCAAGATTCGGCAGGCACAGTTCGTCCTTCCAACCGTCACCAACTGGAAAGGGTTGAAACTTAGAGCCGAGATTGAGGTAAAGGGAATGCGCTATCCCGTGCGGTGGGCTTGTCACCAGAAACTGAACGATGAGGGCTCGCTCACACTGCGCCCAAACCTCCGTCAGCAGGTCTAGGCTGCAAGCATTTGTCAGGAGCAATCATGGGCCAAGATAGCTTTATTCCGGTTGCAACGAATGCCAGGTCACGAAACGACCTCCTCGAGCGCGGGTTTAGTCGTCAGCCGCTCAGAGTTGATGTAGACATAGCGCGCACGCTGGAAGCGTTATCCCATGCAGCCTGGTCCATTCCAAGGGACAAGTACTACGATGGGGGCGACAGGTATCGTTCCTTAAATCGTCTCCGGGCGGAGATTGTTGAGGGTGGTGTAAAGGTTTGGTTGAGCGAAGAGAGCACGCCGTATGTGCAGCTGAAAAAATACAACACTACCCTAGGCGACCAGCAGCGAGAGTACACTCCGCTGCCCCCGGCGATCGCTGGTTCCATAGGCGTTCGCAAGATGATTGCTCACCACCTTCATCACCTGCCGCTCTCGGCAGTGGGTACGAGGTATTTGGTCAACCTCCATCTAATAAGGTTCACGGCTACGCCGGGTCGGCCGTGCGACACGAGCCCACCGGGCTTACATAAGGACGGAGAAAAGTACATCGCCACGCATCTACTGGGCCGCTGCGGCGCTGACGGTGGCGAAGTCATCATATCCGACAATGACAAACACGAACTGGATCGGTTCACGATGCGCGAATCGGGTGAGTGTTACGTCTTCGACGATGAGCGCATCTGGCATATGTTGACGCCAGTGACAGTACTGGAAGGCAATCAGTACGCCTACCGTGACACACTGGCATTCGATATGCTGCCAGAGGGCTGGGAACCGATGAAGTGATCCGGGAGAATTTCGGCTCCGCAGACAAGCCGCTTAACTTGGGATTCACGTCCTCCTCCCAACAGAACGGATGATGTTCCTTACGAGTCGGCTGGGGGAAGCGTGTGGCGTTGAAATACAGGGCCAATGGGGAGTTCCGCGAAGCCCGTTTTTGGATAGGTACACAGGCTCTGCTCTCCTCCGCTAGCCGTAGTTTGGCACACGTCCGAACTCTTCGACTGCCAGCCACATTGCGGTCGTCGATCGAGGAGAATTTTTCTCGGAATATTCGGCTAACCCAAAAGAAACGCCTGGCTGGCAGACCAAAAGCTTTAACGGGAGCGAAAATCGTGCTCCTCCGAATCCATGGATTCGCGGCCCGAAAAATGGTTGAACGCTGCTGCCATTGTCAGAGAGAAGTGCTACCTCAACAACTCTGTGGCGTGGGATACACTGTTATCCGCACCATGTCGACTACTTCGCGCCATTCGTTCTCTGCGGCAAGCGCCCCTGTGGCTGGACTCTGCCTGCTGCTCGCTTGCGGCTGCTCCAATTTCCGGGCGAACAGCGCGGCAGCCTCCCTTCCGAGCGCGGTGTCGGCACATGTGTACACGGTCACGGAGGAAACCACGCGGCGCCGGGTGCAGGCTGTGGGGTCTCTTTACCCGTTCGAAGAAAGTACTCTAAGTGCCCAGGTCGAGGGCCGTGTCTCGGAAATTCTAGCCGATGTGGGCGACACCGTCGCGGAAGGTCAGCCCCTGATTGTGCTCGACGAGCGGGAATTGCGATTTGAAGTGGAACGGCAACAAGGTTTGGTGCGACAGGTGCGCGCCCAGCTCGATCTTGGTCCGAACGACCCGCCACCCGAGGATTCGCACCAGTTGGCATCGGTGCGGAGAGCCGAGGCCGACCGCTTCGACGCCCAGCGGAAATACGAACGGGCTCAGGCATTGTTCAAAGACGACTTAATTTCGCAGCAGCAGTTCGATGAGGCAGCGAGCCGATATCAGAATACGCAAGCCAGCTACGAGCTTGCGTTGCAGGAGATCGAACGTCTCAAGGCATTGCTGATCTCTAGCGAAGCGAGCGAGCATCTGGCGGAAAAAAAACTGACGGACGCAGCCATACGAGCGCCTTACCCCGGTTCGGTGCAGTCGCGTACCGTTCATCCCGGTGAGTATTTGAGAGTGCAGAGTCCCGTCATGGTGCTGGTGCGGACGGACCGCCTGCGGGCGCGACTGGCGGTCCCGGAGAGATGGGCGGGATGGGTGAAGGATGGAGCCATGGTCGACGTGCACGTAGAGGCGCTTCCGGCAGATTTGTTTCAGGGCAGGATCACTCGCATCAACCCCGCAGTGTCGCAGGACTCGCGAACGTTTGAGGCCGAGGCAATCATCGAGAATCGCGAGGCGCGTCTCAAGCCCGGCTTTTTTGTGCAGGCATCGATTCCGAGCGACAAGGAAGAAAAAACCATCTCCGTTCCCGAAGCGGCGGTGAACTACCGCTATGGCGTGTACAAGGTTTTCCTGGTGAATGGGGATCGCGTCAACGAGCGTCAGATCAAGCCTGCAGGCCAAAGCGAAGATGACAAGGGACGGCGCTTCGAGGTTTCGGAAGGGCTCAAGGCTGGGGACCGCGTAGCGGCAGCTGCGTCCGGGGAGTTGCACGACGGAGATCGCATTCAGGAATCAGGCGGCACGGCCGAGTCTGGAGCGCGGTAGGGTGAAAGTCTCGTAATGAAGCTCGCCGAAATCTGTGTACGGCATCCCGTATTCACCGTCATGCTCATTGCATTTCTGGTGACCCTTGGTGTGTTTTCTTACCGCGGGCTGGCGGTGGATTTATTCCCCAAAGCGGATCCGGCGACTATTAACGTCGAGGTTGCGCTGCCGGGTGCCACTCCTGACGAGATGATCACGAGCGTGGTGCTGCCACTGGAGGACGCGATCTCCTCTGTGAGTGGCATTGATGAGATAAGCGTGTACGCCAGCGAAGGCAAGGCGGACATTACCTGCACATTCGTTTTGGAGCGGGAGATCGAAGGCGCCGCGCAGGATGTGCGCGAAAAGGTGGCAGCGGCTATCAACCGGCTGCCTCGGGAAACGCTACCTCCGGTCATTACCAAAGAAGACCCGCAATCGGACCCGATCATGACCATTCTGGTCAGCGGTCCAATGAGCCTGCGGGAACTGACCGAGATTGCAGACAAGCAAGTGCGACGGGCCATTCAGCGGGTGGATGGGGTAGGGAGCGTTGAACTGCATGGCGGGCAGGCGCGGCAGATTCGCGTACTGCTCGACGCGCAAAAGCTGGCTTCCCACAATTTCACCGTGCTCGATGTGCGTGAGGCTTTGCAGCGAGAGAACGTCGAGGCACCCGGCGGCCGGATGATCAACGGTCCGCAGGAACTCGGGCTGCGAACTCTAGGGCGTGTTTCCTCCGCCGATCAGTTTGGCGATGTGATGCTTGGAACCCGTGGGGGCGTTCCCATCCGCATGCGGGATGTAGCCCAGGTGGAAGACGGTGCGGCTGAACTGCGGACATGGTCCGCCCTGTTTCGGCAGGGAGGCCAGGGAAAAGACGTGGTCGCGATCGACGTCTTGCGCCAGTCGGGCGCTAATACCGTTAAGGTTGCCGACAACGTCCGCGCCATGATCGGCGAACTGAACTCCCAATTGCCGACAGGTGTGCAACTGCTGGTTGTGCACGACATCTCCGATTTCATCAAGGCGTCGGTACACTCGTTGATCGAGCACCTGATTCTCGGCAGCATTCTGGCCAGCGCAGTGGTTTGGATTTTCATTCGCAACTGGCGAGCCGTGCTGATTGCGGCAGTCGCGATCCCCGCCTCGATTATTTCCACTTTCACCCTGATGAAGGGGATGGATTTTTCGCTCAACAACATCACCTTGCTGGCGCTCACCCTGGCGGTGGGGATCGTGATTGACGATGCCATCATCGTGCTCGAGAACATCTTCCGCTTTATGGAGGAAAAGGGGCGCGACCGTTTCCACGCGGCGATCGAGGCGACGCAAGAAATCGGTTTGGCAGTGATGGCGACCACGCTTTCACTGATCATCATTTTTCTGCCTATCGCGTTCATGACCGGTTATGCCCGGAAATATGTGAACTCGTTTGGCTGGACGATGGCGATGGCCATACTGGTGTCGCTGCTGGTAGCGTTCACGCTGACGCCGATGATGAGTTCCCGACTGCTGAAACTGGGCGGGCGCGAGAAGGAAGCGCATGCTCATGGATTTCTCCATCGCGTGGAAACCTGGTACTTGCAGATGCTGCGATGGTCGCTGGCACACCGCGGCACGATCGCGGTGATTTGCGTTGTCACCTTTCTCTCGACCTTTGGGCTGTACCACATCGTCGGACGCGACTGGATTCCCACCGACGATCAATCGGAGCTGCAGAGTTCTTTTACGCTCCCGGAAGGCACCAGCCTGGCAAAGACAGTGCAGATCGCGACGGACATGGCGCACCGTGTCTCGGCCATGCCGGAGGTGGCCTTTGTGCAGACGTATACGCACGGACCGACCAACCATGCGCATTTGTTTATCGGACTCGTGCCGCGTGGGCAGCGCAAGTTCACACATCAGCAGATGGCGACCAAGGTGCGCGCCATTTTAGCGGAGTATCACAATGCCACCTACAACGTGCGCTTGCCTTCGGTGCTGGGCGGCGAAATCTATTTTCCGATCTCCGCCGTGATTCGCGGACCGGATCTAAATCAACTCGCGGAAATCAGCAAGAAGGTCGCGGACCGGATGCACCGGTATCCCGACCTGGTCGATATCAACCCCAGCCTGAACCTGAACACGCCGGAACTGCAGGTCAAGGTGGACCGGCAGCGCGCGGCCGATATCGGCGTGCGCATGACCGATATCAGCGATGCCGTGCGGTTGTTCTATTCGGGCGAAGACGAGATCACACGCTTCAAGGAAGGTTCGGAGCAGTATCCGGTGACGATGCAGTTGCTTCCCGAACAGCGTGACAATCCCGACGTGCTGAACCGCATGATGGTGCCCTCGAGCAAACTGGGGCAGGTACGCCTGGAGAGCGTGGCCACCATCGCTCGCGGCTTTGGACCGGCCACCCTGTGGCGGTATAACCGCGAGTTCGAGGTCAGTGTGTATGCCAATATCGCCTCCGGATACCCGCTTGATCTGGCTGCCGCGCACACTATCAGTTCGATCAAGGAAGTAGGACTGCCCGCAGGCTACTCCTATCTGTTCTCGGGTCAGGTAAAGGTTCTCGAAGAAACAACCTGGAACCTGCTGCTGGCAATGCTGCTCGCTTCGGTTTTCATGTACATGGTATTGGCAGCGCAGTTTGAGAGCTTTTCGTATCCGTTCATTATCATGCTCACACTGCCGCTCAGCGTTCCTTTTGCGCTGTTCTCACTTTGGATCACGGGACGTGCCTTGAGTCTGTGGAGTGCGCTGGGTATGTTTCTGCTGCTTGGCATTGTGAAAAAGAACGGAATCCTGCAGGTCGACTACACGAACCGCTTGGTAGCTTCTGGCATGCCAGTAGGCGAGGCCATCCTGGAAGCGAATCGGGTGCGCTTGCGCCCAATCCTGATGACTACCCTTTCCATTATCGCGGGGTTGATTCCGGTTGCGATTGGAATCGGGGCGGGTTCGGAACAGCGCGCGTCGATTGCAGTGACCATCATCGGCGGTCAGACTCTTTGCCTGCTCCTGACCTTGCTGGTGGTGCCTGTTGGCTACTCGTATCTGGCAGAGTTACAGGCGGCGCCGTGGCGCAAGCGAGCAGCCCGCGCCATCGAACCTACACCTGGCATCAGCACAACAGACGGCGACTGAATTGCCGGCGCAAGCGAGAAGATGCTATGACGGCTCCTCTGGCCGCAAAGCTGAGAACCCCGCTGTGGTCCGCCGACCTAATTCCGCTGTTCTGCCACTTCAGTGGAGCGTTTTGGATAGCGCACATACATTTCTGATTCGCCGATGTAGGCGTCTGGCTTCGTCACCTTCCCCGATGCCCGTTTCTGGATAGCTTCTGAGATGCCAACCACTCGGGACTTGACGCAACACTCGTAAACACCAGCGCGTTTTTCGTTACCTATGTGGTGAAACTTCCTACAAGCGGACTTGAACTAAGCCGCGTTGCGACGGACGCATTCGCGTGTTGCGGAGCCGACGGTCGAGGTGATCTGAGCTAGTTTGTTGTCGCAGAGGAGGAACTCTCTGTGACCCATCTACGCCAGATCATGTTTGAAGAACTGCGGCGCCGCAACTACGCCGAGTCCACCATCCACATTTACATCCACACGGTCGAACATTTCAGTCGGCACTTCCATCGTTCGCCCGATCAGCTTGGCCCCGAGCATATTCGCCAGTATCAGGCCGCGCTGTTCACGCGCTGGAAGCTGGCCCCAAACACCGTAATCCAGCGCTTGGCCGCTTTGCGCTTCTTCTATGTGCAGGTGTTGAAGCGAGGCTGGAGCGTTGCCGAGACACCGTATCCGAAGAAGGTTTTGCACTTGCCGCAGGTGCTGAGCCAGGAAGAAGTGGCGCGTCTGATCGACGCGGCAGAGGTTCCCTTTCATCGCATTCTGCTGATGACCCTCTATGCCACGGGCGCACGTCGCGCAGAAGTGGCGCACTTGAAGATCAGCGATATCGATAGTCAACGCATGGTCATTCATATTCGGGGCGGCAAGGGGCGCAAGGATCGCGATGTCATGCTCAGCCCCAAGCTGCTCGATGCCCTGCGTGTCTACTGGCGCGGGCTGAAACGCAAGCCCACCGATTGGCTGTTCCCCGGCAACCGATCGCATACGGCAAGTCATCCGGTCTCCACCAAGGTTCTCTGGCACGCCTGTCAGCAGGCCGCCGAACGCGCCGGTCTTGCGCATAAGCACATCCATCCCCATACCCTGCGCCACTGCTTTGCCACTCATCTGCTCGAAGCCGGCGCCGACCTGCGCACCATCCAGATGCTGCTTGGTCATCATGACCTTGAGGAGACGACGATCTACCTGCATCTCTCACGGCGGCATCTCAGCGCCACCGGCAGTCCGTTGGACGCACTCCCGATTCGAGGAGAAGGAGAGCCGACGCAGAGCGCATGAACCGGCCTCCTCTGGAGGTGGCCGACATCGTTCGCTGTGCAGGACAGTCCTTCGTTGAGCGCAGCCGCAGGTGGATCAACGGCCAACACGAAAAGGTGTTGCTCGCCATCACACGCTGCCGAACCGCCGCGCTGGGTGGACATCGCGATCAGTGCTCAGATTGCGGACATACTGCCATCTCTTACAACTCGTGCAGAAACCGGCACTGCCCCAAGTGTCAGGGCAACGCCCGCCGGCGCTGGCTCCAGGCGCGGGAACGCGAGTTGCTGCCCACCCGCTACGTGCACGCCGTCTTCACCCTGCCGCGGGAACTCGCTCCGCTCGCCTTGCAGAATAAACGGCTGATCTACAACCTGCTGTTTCACGCCAGTGCTGCCACTCTGCTGGAGATCGCTCGCGATCCCCGGCACTTGGGAGCCGAGATTGGTTTCTTCAGCGTGCTCCATACCTGGGACCAGCGACTCCAGCATCATCCCCATGTGCACTGCGTGCTTGCCGCCGGCGGCCTCGCTCCAGATCATGCCCGCTGGATCTCCTCGCGCCGATCCTTCTTCCTTCCCGTCAAAGTGCTCGGCCGAGTCTTCCGCGGCAAGTTTGTCGCCGGACTCAAGATCGCCTTTCATGCCGGCCCACTTCAGTTCCACGGACATCTCTTACCGCTCGCAGAACCGCGCGCCTTCGCCTCGTGGCTGCGGGTACTGTTTCGTCACGACTGGGTCGTCTACGCGAAGCGGCCTTTCGGAGGACCGGAACACGTGCTGCGCTATCTCGGTGCCTACACCCATCGCGTCGCCATTTCCAACAGCAGGTTGGTCGCTCTCTCCGAGGGCAACGTAACCTTTCGCTGGCGCGACTCCGCTCACGGCAACAAAAAGAGGATGCTGACTTTAACCATCGATGAGTTCCTGCGCCGCTTCCTCCTGCACCTGCTGCCGCGCGGCTTTATGCGCATCCGCAACTTCGGCTTCCTCGCCAACCGGAGGCGAGCAGAACTTCTTCCACTCTGTTTCCGCTTGCTCCCGTCATGCGATCAGCCGGCAGTATGTGCCGCTTCGCTGACCAAGCTCCTCGCTCACCCAACATGGAACTGTCCGCTCTGCGGCGGAACCATGCGGGTCGTCGAGCGCCTCTCCGCCGCGCAACTTCTCCTCCGATCTCCGCCTCCTCTCAGCCGGTGTGCCTCATGAATCCACATCTCCAGCCTCGAATCTTCCTCGTGCTTCGGCGCGCACACTGCTTCTCTGTCTCCCACTCCTCAGAATGCTGTATGGTACTGCGCTCCAGACTCTCTGAAGTGCCGGCCCACGACCATTCTTTCTGCCACCAGCTACTGAAACCGAAGCGCAACGACAGCAATCGCCATCCCGCAAACGACAACCACCGGCTCATCGGGATACAGATCCCATAGTCCCCCGGGGAGGCTTCCTTCAAGTCGCTGTATCTGAAGCGCCCCTCCACAGCGATCCACTCCCAGCTCTTCGCTCGGGGGCGCTCCAGATACAGCACTAAGACTTCTGGCCAGCGTCGTTGAACGTTTGTTCTCGGGCTTAACTTCCGGCTTGCCCGTGAGAACGAAGCCGCTGGCGCGGCGGACGCTGCCGCGTAGGTAGGGCCGAGGTTCGTGGGTTTTGCTCTCAGATAAATTGTGGGTCACAAGGAGGTCCCTGTGACCCATCTACGCAGAATCATGCTGGA
>JBKQKT010000279.1:0-5955 GCA_052147365.1 Candidatus Korobacteraceae bacterium
CGTGCCTTCGCGGAGAAACTCGGGATTGGAAGCGACGGAAAAACTGTTGCCCGAGTTACGCGCGTAAATCGCCAGGGCACGCTTCAACTTCTGGCCGGTCTGCATCGGCACGGTGCTCTTCTCCACCACCAGCTTGGAGCTGCGCGCCTCAGCCGCAATCAGCCGCGCCGCACTGTCAATGGAGCTCAGGTCAGCATCGCCGTCCTGCATAGGCGGCGTACCCACGCAGATGAAGATGGCGTCGCCGAAGCGCACCGCCTCGCCCAAGTCGGCGGTGAAGGCGAGCCGGCTGGCGGCCCCGTTGCGCGCGACCATTTCGTCCAGATTCAGCTCATAGATAGGCAGCTCGCCGCGATGGAGCGTCTCAATCTTGCTGGCGTCATTGTCCGTGCAAACCACTTCGTGGCCCATTTCCGCCAGACATGCCCCTGTTACCAGACCGACATAACCGCATCCTAGAATCGAGATTCGCAAGTATAGCCTCCTGCTTCAGCTTTTATGAATGATAACTGCCAATCCAAACGTTACGCTACGTGCACCGCGATCTGCAACGATTTCGCGCTATCGAGGAACATCGCCTGTAGGCTTGGGCTCTGTTGCAGGCTTGGGTTCCGTCGGGCTCAAAGGAAGGCTTTCGTCCGGTGGAGACGTGCCGACATTGCCATACTCATAGGCTCCGACGTCGATGGCCGAGCCAACCACGGTACGGGTTCCGTCGAGCATCGGATGAACATATTCATGTCGCGGGGTCAGATCATATCCCGCAGCCTCGCCGGGCCGCGTACCTTTATTGATCGCGGGAGATCCGGCGGCGAGATGATAGTCATACCGCGCCTGATTCACCAGCCGCGGGTTGAGTGTAGCGAGGTTGGTGGTTTGGGTTGCCGGACCTGTAACGACAGTTCCCGCGCCGACGAAGAGGTTGTTCACCAGACGCGACGCAGTAGGGACCCCACCCACATGCACAAAGGTCCCACCCGGATAGTCGTTCACGATGGTGTTATTAACCACATAAAGTTCTTGCAAGGGATTGCTCGCCCCTTCTTCGGCGTAGGAAATAATGGTTTCGTTGTCGGTGTTGGGGCTCTGCTGGATCAGGTTCCCGATAATGTAAGACCGGCCACCGTTCGGGAGGTCGATTTCATAGCTTGCCGTGCCGGTTTCGTCGGTGAGGCGATTGTAGAGAATGTAGTTGGTCAGAGCGCGGCTTTTGACTAAGTGCCCGATTTTGGCTTCGTGGCTGTAGGAATACTGAAGAGTAAAGGTCCGGACCTTGCCGATATACATGTTGTGGGTCTGTCCGTCCCCGTACCCGTTGCGGGCAAATTCAGAGTGTTCAATGACGATATCGCTCTTGGGATTCGCACCCGTCAGGATGCCATTCTCGTTATCGTGAAAATAGCAGTTGGTTACAGTAAGCCCGGGCCCTTCCAGGCGGATCGCAGCGCCGTTTTGATCAGGAACCGTCGCTCCCGAGAATTCGACATTTTCAATCGTCGTATTTGCCCCTTGAATCACCCAGATGCCTTTACCTTGGGCGTTCTTGCCAAGGGCGTCGATATGCGCGCGGCCGCCTACTCCCTTGATGGTGAGATTGTTGCTGGTCCAGGTGGCGACATCTCCCGAATAAAGTCCGGCATCGATTTCGATCGTGGCGCCGTTCTTGGCGATGCGCGCGGCCGCGCTCGGCGTTTTCAGGTGGCGGCTGGGCCCCACTTGAATGACCTCGGATGAGGAAGCATTACTTGCCAGGAGGGTGAACGCAAACAGAAACGAGGTGGTGAGGGCGTTGCTGAATCGGTGCATACATGTGAATCCCTGTTGCGTGTAGAGCTTATAGGAAAGCATTCTCTGCTACAAGGTCAGGATTCTGGCCCCTTGATGCGAGAGCGCTTATCGCTTTGTGCTTAGTCTAGATTCCATCCAACGTTCTTAGCCCGTCGCACTTAGTTCGCCTGTCACCATCAAGCGTGATGCATCTCAAAAGTCAGCGAATGTTGAGCAGGTGATTGCCCCGCTCAAGTCAACTGTTCCGGGAGCACCTCACGTATTCCGCCAGATCCGCTTACAACGACTACGTGGGCAAGGCCCACGAACAATCCGTGCTCTACGATTCCGGCGCGGCGGTCGAGTTGAGCGGCAAGAGGCGCGGGATCTGCGATGGAGCCGAAATCACAGTCGAGGATCATGTTGCCCTGGTCGGTGCGGTACTCTTCCCCATCTGCGGCGCGGCGAACAACATAACTGGCTCCCATCGCCTCGAGGTAGCGGGCCGCTGAGCGCCAACCGAAGGGTAAGACCTCCACCGGCAAGACATGCCGGGTGCCCAGGCGCGGCGACAGTTTGCTGTCATCGACAACGATGATTTCACGCGCTGTGCTTTGGGCCACCAGCTTTTCCCTTAGCAGGGCGCCCCCGCCACCTTTAATCAAATTGAGCCGGGGATCAACTTCATCGGCGCCGTCAATGGTCACGTCGAGGGTACGCGGCAGGTCGTCGGAGAGCATCGGTATGTTCAGCTGTACCGCTTCGCGCCATGTGTCCTTGGAGGTAGCAAAGGCCACGATGTTGCTAAGTTTGCCGGTACGCAGAAGTTCCGCGATGTATCTAACGGCGAAGATGGCAGTCGAGCCCGTGCCCAGTCCAACAGCCATTCCGGATTCAACGTAGCGGACGGCATATTCTGCCGCCTCTTGTTTGAGTGCGGCATGCGGATCTACCGGCTCCACAGGTTCGCTCATGCTGTTCTCCTCAGTTCCTGGCGGATGTAATGATTCTCCACTCATAGGGGCCAATGGTATTGGGTTTACTCGGCCGCGTGCCCCACCCAACGCGATTTTTGTTGGTGGGAGCCCGAGCGGTATGCGCACATCTCTGAAACAGAGCCTGGTGATGTGTGAACCAAATCCCACCCAGGCAAACCCCAAGGGGTTCGGGCGCCCTTATGAACTTTACCCGGGCCGTCCCGCCCACGTCTGAGCAATCGAGCACTCAGCAACCGTATTTCCAGCCGGGATCCTTCGCCCACCGTTGGAAGCAGGATGACGCCGGATCAAGCGCTATTGGCAATGTAGTGGCGGGGCGTTGACCGTCGATAAGGTGGCTTTGATTTAACCATGTTCCCGGCCACGCGATTGTAATTTGAGTGTCGATGTCATTCTTGCCCGCTGGCGGAATACGTGGAGGAGTCGCAATTACCGGCTCCGGACCGAAAACGGCCGCGGAAACGCGTTGACCGTCGCTCCAACCGCTCATCACCACCCAGTTCTGCCCGAGCTTCGCCGCCGCCATTGGCGCGAAGGGAGTGTCTGGAGGATACGGCTGGTTGAAAAGCTTGGGGTCTTCCTGCATGGTGATGCCATAGGGTGCGCTCATCGGAGCTGCGAGCAAATCGGCCCGCATCGCGCTCAGGGTGCCGAAGACTTCCGGCACCGACAGCTCCTCGCCCAGTGTCAGACCAATCCTCCCGATCGGCGTCGGGACCACAACCCAATCGCTGCCCTCCTTGGCCCACCCGGTCTGATTCGGCGGCAGATGTGTCGCCCGGTAGCGCGCGAGAATCGTTCCCTCTGGTCCCGCCAACGCGACCGTGTGATAAACACTTCCGCCATCGCGTTCAGGATAGCTTCCGGCAACGTAGCCTCCGCCGGCCTTTGCTGCCTCGCATAAGCGTTGCTCCGCGATACCCCCGCGGGATTCAGCCGCCGCCGTGTACGCCCCGCTTGCCGCGTTGACTCCAACCGAGAATAACTCCGGCAGGACAAGCAGGCCGCCGCGTGGTGGCTGCGGCAGTACAGCAGGGGGTTTGCCTGACGCGGGCCACGAAACGGCTTTCACCATGATGTCTTTGGGTGTAGTCGTTGCATTTGGGTCCGTAGGCGCGCGATGCAGTGCAAGCAGGCCGTACATCTCTGGTCTGCGTCGCGCCAACACAGCATTGCGGAGAGGCGCGCTCATCGAAGGCGTGATTTCAGCCACAACCGTGCCGTGCGCGCCCGGCGATAATACCTCGGGCGGCACAACCGGCGCCTGAGCGACCTTATTGCCCGATGGGTCCCAGATACTGGATCCGCCGTTGTAGTAGAGAGTCTGGCCGGTCACAGGGTTCTTCTCGATACCGTCACGCGTCGCGGCGACTAGCCAGACGCCGTTGAACGCAGCTATATGCTGCACGGTCGCAACGGTCGAGTGATCTCCCTTTGCCTGTGCGGCCGGCGTTCCCGGGGTCACTCTATCAGAGCTGCTCAGCCATGCGACGACGTCCACACTGTGCAGTGCTGCAAGTCGCGGATACTGCCAATAGGTGTCGTCGTAGCAGATCAGCATGGTCAGTCGGCCCAGTTCAGTGTCGAAGACCGGAAAGCCGCCGTCTCCGGGAGTGACCCATGCCTGGTCTTGCGGGTTCAGTCCGTGCTTACGATACTTGCCGATGTAGCCATTCGGACCGACCAGCGCAGCGGTGTTATAGCCCAGCCCGGTAACCGGATCGAGCTCAGCGATGCCGACCGCAACATACATGTGGCGTCTTGCTGTAACTTTCGCGAGCGCATCCGTGGTCTTGCCGGGCACGGCATCAAGATAGGGGCGCACCATGGCAAAGTTGTCGAAGATATACCCGATGGTCGCCTGCTCGGGAAGTACCGCAAGCTTCACGCCTTGTGCGCCGGCGGCGTCGACTGCGTCCGAAATCCTGCTGATATTTCCGTCAAGATCGCCCCATGCCGGATCATAGACAATGGCAGCAGCCTTGTACGATTTCAACACTTCGTCCGCGGCACAAGCTCGCGGAGACGGCAGCAGCATCGCTACAACAGCCGCAAGGAATGCAAGGAGTAACCGGATACCTCTAACCATGTCCACCTCACATCTTGCCAACGAGAACACTCGATGGCCTCGACTCTATTTGGTCAGAAACACGTCTTTGCGCGGGAATTTCTCGAAGAGCGACGCGTCTTGCGAGAAATTTGTGGCAAGGATATCGGTCGGGTTCCCGGCGATCCACTGCGACAGATCGATCGTCTGGTAATGGCCGTTGTTGAACACGATCAAGATACGTGCCTTGTCGCTGCCAACGTTTTCAATGGAGTGACCGAAGCCTTGCGGAATGTAACCAACGTCTCCCTGACTGAGCTTCTCTTCCCGCCAGCGGCCTTGCGAGCCAAACAGGGTCACGTTGAATTCACCGCTCAGGATGTATTGCCACTCGGCAGCATTGGGATGCCAATGCAACTCGCGAAGAGCCCCCGGCTCCATTTCAAGCACGACGCCGGTCATGGTCGTGGAAATAGGAAATTGAGAGCCATCCACTCGCCACTCTAGTCCACCGCTGAACGTTTCGAACGGCTTCTGGGAGAGAAGGCTGTACTTGTGCGTGAGTGGCGCCGCCTTCCAACCCTGTAGTGGCGGAGCCGCGACTGCAGGTGGAATCTTACCTTTCGCGAAATAGACCTCGGTCTTCGGGAAATTATCGAAGGTCGAGGCCGGAACGCCGAAGTTTTTGGCGAGCAGCTCTTTGGGCGCGTGGCCGATCCAGTCCGAAATGCTGAAAGTACCGAATTCGGAGAAGTAGCCGTTGTCAAAGACCAGGATGAAGTGACACGGCTTGTCGCCCAGCGTTTCGATGACATGGCCGTGACCGCGCGGAAAATACCAGACATCGCCCGCACCAAAGTCATTGGTTTCGCAGCAGCCTTGCGGATCGATGACCGTGGTGCGCACCATACCCTCGGTGACAAAAGCCCACTCCGCTGCTGTGGCGTGCCAGTGCAACTCCCGCATTACGCCCGGCTCCATGCGCATGGACACCCCTGCGATCCCCTTCGATATGGGCAGCTGGCCTACCGTGGCCTCTTTGCCGTAGCTGCCCCCCGTCACACGTCCTTCAGATTTCTCCAACTCAAACTTGAAGGTTGGAAGCTCCTTCCCCGAGGTCACTGGATCTGGAATGTTGTTCTG
>JBKQKT010000280.1:0-4315 GCA_052147365.1 Candidatus Korobacteraceae bacterium
CGCTGCTCCAGTCCCCCAGCCTGGGTCCGGTGGTCGAGCAGCTCTTCCGCACTGCACGCAAGCGTAACGCTTGCGTGTGGGGCATCAGCCAGGCCGTGGAGGATTTCACAGGAACGCCCGATAAGCCGAACCGGATCGGAGCTGCAATTCTGACGACGACTGCCATACGCCTGATTGGTCGGCAGAAAGGCAATGTTGATGTCCTGAGCGAGTTCCTGCATCTGTCGCCGGCTGCGATTGAACGTATCAAGAACCTGGGCATGACCGAAAAAGGCCGTCGCAGCGAGTTCGTGATTTCGCTTGGTGAGCAGTCAGCTAACACCCATAGCCTCTATGTCGAGCTCACCCCCACTGAGTATTGGCTTGCAACATCGTTCCCGCGGGAACGACAGTATCGCACCTGGTGGCTGAGCACTCACACCGATTTGGAGTTTGGCGATGCAATCCGCCGATTAGGCGCCAAATATCCTCAAGGGCTCGCACGGCTGGCGGAATTGCCGGAGGAACGTTCGGGAGAGGTAAACCGCATTACCGCTCCTCCGGAACCCGATTACGCGCTGGCATCGGGGATTGGGGAGGATGGGAATTCCAATGGTTCCGGGCCGAAAGGCAAACGGGGAATTCACCGCGCCAGCACACCATCAATCTTTCCCGAACTTGTTGGGTCCATTGAGAGGGATCTATGACATTACGCAGCTTCAAGAATCCGCACACCGCAGCGCGTTACGTCGAGAGACGCAACAGCGGCTTGATCGCAGTGCGGCCTGCTTCCGGCCGTAACCAACGGCGGGGCTGCCGCTCGTTGGGTATAGCGGTCACAACCATCTGCCTGTTAGCAGGCATGCTTGCGCTTATACCGACTTTTGCGAGAGCCCAAGACGACGGCAACATCTTCTCTGCAATTCTGGGTTCAGCCAACCAGTTGGGACAGGAAATGAACACGCTGTTCCAGGAAGAAGCGAAGATGCAGGCAAACCTGCAGCAGGTTGTTGCGCCGGCGACCCAGCTTTTGCAAATAGGGATGAAACTGCAAAACATGAACCAGACCTACTGGGGGCTGATGAATTCGCTCAGAAGCGTGGCAATCCAAAGCGCGTCAATACCGCAGACGGTCACCCTGGAAAACATTATGTACGGCCGCTTGCCGATGATCCCCTACTTGCCATCATTGAGCAGCCCGCCATCGACCGCTCTTTCACCATCGGCGATCCTGCCGAACTACCTCACAGTCTACGGATCTCGCCTCGCAGTCAACACAGTTCCGCCGGCTGTCGCCAGGCAGGTTGACATGGAGGATGCGAGCGCAAACGAGGCTCTGGTGCTGGCAAGCAAATCTGACCAGTACGAGACAACAGTCGTCAACGTTGCTGGTCAATTACAGAAGTCGGCTGCCGGCGCGGCTCCGGGAACAGCGGACTTTATCCAAGCAGAGTCCGCGGTAGTGCAGCTTCACTCCCAGGCGGTGCAGCACCGGCTGCTTGCTTCCATGCTGCGCCAACGCGCGACCCAGCTTGCAGCACAAATATCGCAGGTCAAGCAATCCGCTGCAGGCCATGGGAATTCAATCCAAAACTTCCAACAGCTGCTGAATGGAGTCCACTAATGAGCAGAAATATTGTCCATCGCTCGATCTGGACAGCGGCCGGCGCAGTCCTGTTCCTTGCCATGCTGGCACAGCCTGCACGAGCACAGTTCGGAGAAGAGATGGCCGTCATCATGCAGACGCTGAATCAGTTGAATCAGACGATCATGAAAGCGGTCAGTGTACCCCTGAACAACGTCAATACGATCGCTAAGTCTGTGAACACGTTCCAACAGACGGTCATGTACCCTCTGGCCAAGATCCAACAGGCACAGATGATGGCCAATGGTTTTTTGTCGGTCATCAAATCCGGCCAAAACCTGTTCCATTCACCACTGAATAGTGCCACTTTGCCAGAGACCATGGCACTTGAGCAGCAATTGCTTGGGGGGACCACGGGCAGTATAGGTTCGCTCCCAGGCAACATGGGCGGAATCCCGGCCAACTACACCAGGGTATTCGGTGTCTTGCCAGCCACGACCGCGATTCCAACCGATACCCGCATGGTGGTTGACATGTCGGACGCCCAGGCGCAGGCCGCAATGAAGAAGGCTGTTCAACTGGATGGGATTGCGAACCAAGAAGAACAAGTATCGCAGCAGTTGATGTTACAACTGGCGACCGCAGCGCCCGGCACCGCTTCTCTGATTTCAGCCCAGGCAGCAGCCTGGAATCTCCAGGCCCAAGGGTACACACAAGGAGGGTTTGCACAACTGTTGCGCCTCGATTCTGCAGGTACGGCGTATTCCGGGTATGAGATGAAGCACATGAGCGCCTCGCATCAGAACGCCAACCGGTCGATACAAACGATACTCAACCAACACTGAGTCAACAGCCTGAGCCGGAAGGCGCGGGCGATGGGCGAGGCAAGCTGTGAGCTTCTTTTTCATGACGGTCTGGAACCAGGCGTTGGGTAGTGTTGGCGCGGGGATGCTTGGCACCATTCAAGGTATCGCGTTCGTCATCCTTGCCACAATGTTCCTGCTCAGCATTTACGAAGCGTTTGCGCGAGGTGGAAGCGCCCGCGACCTGATAGTCAGCCTTGTAAAGTGTGCAGCTTGCGCCCTGATCCTTCAGTATTGGCAGCAATTCTTCCAGGACGTCAGCAACGGCTTTTCCCAGCTTGCCGTAACCATAGCTGGAGGTGTGGATTTTGCTACGGCGTACAAGCAATCGCTCCTCAATATTGTTGGGCAAAACCAGTCCAATGTCATGTCAATCACAGGCATCGACTTAGCGGCATTGCTGAATAACGTTGTAATCTTCCTCACTGTCCTCCTCTTCTATATAGCAATGCTTTTGCTGGAAATCATGTATACCTGCTGGGGGTTGATGCTGTTTGCGCTAGGGCCGCTACTCGTGGCCCTTTTGCCGAGCAATGCGACCGCCTCGGCAGCCAAGCACTACCTGCAATCGATGGCCGAATGGGCGACATGGCCGATTCTGTACGCGATCATGGCTAAACTCAGCGTGAGCCTGAATACAATGACAGCAGGCACATTTAACGGTGGCGGCGTCAGCGGCGCCATCGCGTCTGGCGTCAATCAGCTGCAGGCCATCGTGATAGGAATCATCTACATCATCTTCATGATCCTGATTCCCTTCATAGCTCACGCACTCGTGAAAGGCGACTTCGGTGGGACCGTTCAGGGATTATCGAGGCTGGCCATGATGGTGAAGAATGTCGCTGCAATGGCGGCCACTGGTGGAGGAAGTGCCGTTGCCGGCGCCGCGAAATCCATGGCTAGTAGTGCAAGGTCCATCGAGAGCAGCGCGCAATCCATGGCTGGCAGCGCGACCGCTCAAGCCGGTGGCGGCAACGGAACCGGAAGCACTGCACCGCCGCCAAATACTCCAGCTGCACAGGCGCCAGCGGCTGATAGAGGAGGGCCGCCCGCATCTACAGTTCAGAATGCCAACATGAAGTCCGCGCCTCCAGGAAGTGCCAATGGATAAACAAATCGCAGAGAAGGATTTGAATAGGAGGAATGGCTAAATGGCGTCCATGTCTAAGGCCCCACCGTTTTGGGAGGCCGACGGAGCACTTCGGGCCTACGCCAACAGGATGGCTGTGGTCGCCTGCTGTTTGGCGCTCGCCGTTGCGGGGCTAGCGAGCGAGGTGATCATCACTCGCGTGAAGCCGCCCACAGTGATACGCATCGGGGCGGACGGACAGGCGACGGTGATTTCACCTGAAACGCATGGCGTAGCGGCGCCAGCACAGCTCGAGGAGATCCACGCCGGGGAAGCACCAACCGCCCTGGAGAAAGAGCATTTCGTCGTCAGCTTCGTGAATGAGTACATGGGATACGACGAGCACACGCTGGGACAGAACTGGGCCGATGCGCTGTCCATGATGACGGCAAACCTCAAGCTGGATGTCCTCGAAAAGATGCGACAGGACAACACCGTGGGACAGCTTCAGGATCAGCACGCCCGCTCTGTGGTCAAAATCACCTCGGCGCAACCCGACGCATCGGATCCCCTTACCTGGCACGTTTACGCGACACGCAATGTCTCACATCTGGTCGACCGCCGCGAGGTTTACCAGAAGCTTGCCGAGGCCTACACTGTACGGCTTGTGGAAGGCATACGGTCAATCAGCGACCCGAGTGGCCTGATGATCGCAGAGTTCCACTCCCAACAAATCAGCGCGGACAACAACGCGCCCCAGCCATAGGAAAGGAACGTGATGGATCAAAACGCTGAAAGACCGCAATCTGAAGCACGCCC
>JBKQKT010000281.1:0-9426 GCA_052147365.1 Candidatus Korobacteraceae bacterium
GATTTCACTGACCCCGGAGGACTGATGGCAGCCGCACTCGTCTCGATCCCATCTGCACTGTTGCCCTTGCGGGTTGACGCACTGGTCAAACGCTTTGGCGCGTTGACTGCGGTCGATGGCATAACGCTCGAACTGCATAGCGGAGAATGCCTGGGATTGCTTGGCCCCAATGGCGCCGGTAAGAGCACGCTGATACGCAGCATCGTCGGGCGCGTCATCCCGGATGCAGGTATCGTGACGGTGTTTGGCGACCGCGCCGATTCGGCTGGCGCGCGCATGGCTTTGGGATGGGTTCCGCAAGAGCTGGCGCTCTATCCAAAACTCACCTGCCGCGAAAATCTGGAATCGTTTGGCCAATATCACGGGTTGCCGCGTGACGCTCTGAAAACGGCGCTGGACTGGTGCCTGGATTGGGCGGCGCTCACCGACCGCGCGCAAGAACCGGTGAAAAATCTGTCGGGAGGAATGAAACGGCGGCTCAACATGGCCGCCGGACTGATTCACCGTCCCAAAGTAATTTTGATGGACGAACCCACAGTGGGAGTCGATCCACAGGCCCGCAACCGCATCTTTGAAATGATCGAGCAGTTGCGCGGCGAGGGCGTCTCGATGATCTACACGACCCACTACATGGAGGAGGCGGAGCGGCTCTGCGACCGGATTGCGATCATCGATCATGGGCGCATCATTGCGCTCGGGACCAAGGATGAGTTAGTGCGGAATGCTTTCGCTTCGCGCAGCGAGGTGCTGGCACGATTCGCGAAGGTGGACGACAGCGTAACGATCTGGGTAAAAGACCGCGGAGGAGTCCTGGAAAATGGGATGGCCCGGTTCACCATCGATCATGCAAACGAAATTGCTGGATTGCTCGACTCCGCGGCCCGAGCGGGACATGAACTGGCCGACATCTCTCTGCGGAAACCAAACCTCGAATCCGTATTCCTGCACTTGACCGGGAGGGAATTACGCGACTGATTCTTGCCATTGTGCGCACCGCGCTGATCGGCCTGCGCCGCGACCGCGGAGCTTTGGCGCTGAGTTTTATCCTGCCGATCGGGTTCTTCAGTATCTTTGCCGTGATTTTTGGCGGCCAGCGTGACACCACGCCCAAAATAAGTGTCCTGGTGGTCGATGAAGACCACAGCGCAGCTTCGCAGAGCTTGGTTCGGGGCCTGGAGCGGGAAGGATCGCTGCGGGTGAAGACAAAGCCGGAACCGAAGCAAGGGACGGAGCAGCCGGAATACACCGCCGCAACCGCAGAAGCCGCAGTGAAAGCCGGAACCGCGCCGGTGGCGCTGATCATCCCACATGGCTTCGGAGAAAATCCCATTTCGTTTGGCGCACCGAATCCGAACCAGCCGACGATCCGCTTGCTGAAGGACAGCAGCGACATGATCGCACCACAGGTGGTTGCCGGACTGCTGCAGAAAGTTGCCATGACCTCGATGCCGGAGATCATGGCCGAGCAGGGATCGAAGTATTTGGAACAGTATGCCGGCGAGTTTACTCCGGAACAGAAAAGGAAAATCGACGCGGGTCTCGAAAAACTGCGCGAACGCGAAAGCGCCGGCCAGCAAGCCGGCTCCGCCGATTCCAATCGTGGCATGCCGATTCCCGTGACCACTCGCGATGTGGTTGGCGAGAACAAGAACAACAAGATGGTGTCTTTTTACGCGGCGGCGATTGGAGTCATGTTTCTGCTGTTCACCGCCAGCGGTGCGGGCGGCTCGCTGCTGGACGAAGCAGAAAGCGGAACACTGGACCGGGTGCTCAGCACGCGCGTGACCATGGGAACTCTGCTGGCGGGTAAGCTTTGCTTCTGCGTGTTGCTGGCGTTCGCTCAACTGGTGGTCATGTTTACCTGGGCATGGCTGGTTTTCAAAGTCGATTTTCCGGGGCATATTCCCGGCTTCGTGATCATGGGCATCTCCACCGCGTTTGCCGTGGGAGCTTTCGGCATGGTGCTGGCCAGTATCTGCCGCACGCGCGCGCAACTAGGGCCCCTCTCGACGCTGGTGATCCTGCTCATGTCCTCGATCGGTGGAAGCATGTTCCCGCGTTATTTCATGTCGGAAGCGATGCAGAAGGCCGGCCTGCTGACCATCAACGCCTGGGCCATCGACGGCTTCACAAAAGTCTTCTGGCGCGACGAACCAATCTCACACCTTTGGCCGCAGGTTCTGGTGCTGCTGGCAATCGGCGTTGTATTAAGCGCGATCGCCCGCAGGCTGGCGCGGCGATGGGAATATTCGTAGGCAGCCCTACTTCTTACTAGGATCGTCCGCCGGATTCACATAATTAAATTGCAGCGGCGACATGCCATGGACCTGCACGACCACTGCGCCGGATGCCATCGCATAGTGATGCATGTCGGGATCGAGATAGGCGAAGCTGCCTGCTGGGAAAGTCATCATCTTAGACTCGTCGAACTTGTCGCCCATGCCGACTTTGAAGTTGCCGGAAATCACTGTCACGTTTTCTCGCTTGGGATGCCAGTGCGGAGCGATCTTGTATCCGTTAGGCATCTTGAGGCGAATGGTGAAATCGCCCGAATTCGCCATGGGATTTCCCTCGATTACAGCCAACTGCGCTCCTGCAGCAACGAACGGCGGCGGTGGTCCGTACGTGATCTGATCTGGCGTGAAGGCATTCTGATGTGAGCCGGATTGCGCGAGCAACAAACTTACGCATAGCAATAGAACCGCGAGCATCATTTTTCTCATCGCTGATTCCTCCAAGGTTGATTGAACAGCCAAGGCCGCGCACAGATTTATACATCAAATGACCGAGAATGGCTATTCGGATTCTCCCTTAGGAAATACGTTGCCGGGCGACCTGGAATAGTTCGTTACCTCCGTACCACTTGCTTTTACAAGAATTTTTCGATATTTCTCAAAAATTTCTTGCATCTGTGGAAATTTCCCGTAATCTCACAGATGCGAACTAACTTCGCCGAAATGCCCGGGAAATTCGCACGACGCCCGGGAGCCGCGAGCAGCATTTTCAAGGGAGACGCGGTGGTGAGAGTGAGTCGCCTGAGGAGGAAGCCATAGAAATTGGCAACAGCTACCCGAACCGCTAACATCCCGCAGCCTGGCTTGACGCCTGCCGTCGCACCCCGCGTCGCTTCCCAGAAAAACAAGACGAAGAAGTCTATCCGCCTCACGCTTTGGCCCCTGGTCGCCGCGACCTTCTTTATGGTCTCGGGCGGAACCTATGGCACCGAAGACATCGTGCACGGCGCTGGCTACGGCAAAGCGATTCTCATCCTGCTGCTCACCCCGCTTCTCTGGAGCCTGCCCACCGCGTTCATGATCGGCGAGCTTTCAAGCGCGTTGCCCTTCGAAGGCGGTTACTACGCCTGGGTGCGCCGCGCTATGGGAAATTTCTGGGGATTTCAGGAAGCCTGGCTGTCGCTGGTAGCGTCCATTTTCGATATGGCGATTTATCCCACGCTGTTTGTCGCGTACCTCACTCGCATGTTTCCTTATTTTCAGGAGAACCATCGCGGCGTGGCCGTAGCGCTGGGCGTGGTGATCGTCTGCGCTGCGCTCAACATCATGGGCGTGAAGGTTGTATCGACTACTTCGCTGTGGCTGTTCTTCGCTCTGTCGGCGCCGTTCGCGGCGATCTTTGTGCTGGCGCCGTTCAAGATTCATGCGCTGGCGAATGCGGTGACCAAGCCAACGACCTCAAACGTCGACATTCTCGGCGGGCTGCTCATCTGCATGTGGAACTACATGGGATGGGACAACGCCTCGACGATTGCTACCGAAGTCGAGCGCCCGCAGCGGACGTATCCTCGCGCCATGCTTTGGGCGGTGGTTATCGTCTGCCTGACTTACGTTCTTCCGTTCGCCGCCATGTGGGTCACCGGGCTTCCGGCCAGCGCCTGGGAGACCGGAGCGTGGGCTGACATCGCGCAGTTGATGGGTGGTCCGGTGCTTCGCATTGCGCTGGTGGCGGGCGGCATGATGAGCGGTTTTGGCATGTTCAATGCGCTGGTGATGAGTTATTCGCGGCTGCCGCTCGCGATGGCACAAGACGGCATGCTTCCAAAAGTCTTTGCCAAGCTGCACCCGAAATCGCGCGCGCCCTGGGTTGCGATTGTGGCGCTCGCTATCGGCTGGGGCCTCGCTCTGAATCTTGGCTTCGAACGGCTGGTCACGCTTGACATTATGATTTACGGCGCGAGCCTGGCACTTGAGTTTCTCGCGCTGATCTGCCTGCGCATTCGCGAGCCGGAACTGAAGCGCCCGTTCCGCGTGCCAGGCGGGCTGTTTGGAGCGATTGCCGTGGGCATACCTCCAGTGCTGCTGCTGGGATTTGCGATCATTCGCAGCGAACACGAAGTGGTGCTGGGCATGAGTTCGCTCTGGTTTGGACTGATCCTGATCGCCGCCGGCGTCGTCGCCTACCTCATCAATCACGCCCTGAAACCGGCGGGATGGGCCGCCGCTTCACCGAAGCCGGAGATGGCGGCGTAGAATTGCTCGGATATCTCCGGGGCGCCATATGTCTGAGGAATACTTCAAGGGCTTCCTGAGTCCGCCTTGGTGGGATCGGGACGGGACAACTGACGATCCCGTAGATGAGCGAGAGAGTCCCCCGGCCGCGGTGGATGAGGACTTCGCGCAGAAGGTACAGGCAGCTTATGAAACGCTGCCAGCGACAATACGAGCGCTGCCTGACTTTCCTCCTATCGAAATCCTGCAGGAGCCCGTTGGTTCATACTTCGGCAGAAGCGTTTTGGGATGTTTCATCGGCGTATCGCGCTTGAAGAAATCGCAATTTCGCGTGACTCAGGGCCCGACGGTTATCCATATCTATCAGGGTCCGGTCACCCGTTATGCCGGCGCGGAGCTGGATGCGGTTCTAAGGACCGTTGTCTGGCACGAGGTTGCGCATTGGCTTGGGTTTGACACTGAAGAGAAAGTCGCGGAATTGGGCCTGCAATTGGAACCCAAAGGCCGTCGAGCTACCTAACACAGAAGTGCCGGACGACATCCCCGGAGACGCGGCAGGCCGCGTCTTTTTTTTGCATCTGGTCTTTTGTGGCTGGACTTGACCGTTTACATATACACAAAATGTGGACAAAATGGTGTATACTAGACGTATGGGCCGAACCAACATTGTGATCGATGAGAGCCTGATCCGGAAGGCGCGTAAACTGACCCGCCTTCGGACCAAACGGCAGATCGTCGACCGAGCACTTGATCTGCTGGTGCGTTCAGAAAGCCGCAAGGGAATCCTGAAGTATCACGGAAGCGGCATCTGGCAAGGCGATCTGAAGACCTCACGGAGAAATCGGGTGTGATCCTGGTCGACAGCTCGGTCTGGGTCGATTTCTTTCGTCCGTCACCGGGACGCGGTGGGGCTGAACTGAGACGAATGATTGAGGAGAGTGAGCCGTTCGCTCTGACCGGGATCGTCGTCGCCGAGGTTTTACAGGGTTTGAGGCGGGATGCCGGCGTGATTGAACGTTTCCTGACACAGTGGGACATGCTGGAACCCAAGGGATTTGACACGTACCGGAGCGCGGCCGCGATTTACCGCGCTGGACGCGGAAAGGGTATCGCGTCCAGCACGATTGACACCCTCATCGCGGCCATTGCGCTGGAACACGGTGCCAGCGTTTTTACGCTCGATCGGGACTTTGTGCGAATTGCAAGCATGACGGGTCTGGAACTGTACTTCGAGATATGACCAAGCGTAAATCCAAAGGCGCGTACATGATCTCGGCCGTGGCTGAGATGTATGAGATTCATCCGCAGACTTTGCGCCTTTACGAGCGCGAAGGGCTGCTCAAGCCCAGCCGCACCGAAGGCAACACCCGGCTCTATACCGATGAAGATTTGCAGCGACTGGAGTTCATCCTGTCGCTGGCTCGCGATCTGGGCGTCAATATCATCGGTATCGCCATCATTCTGCAAATGCGCGAGCGCATGGAAGAAATGCAGCACCAGATCCAGGAATTCGTGCAGTACATCCAGCAAGAGGTGCTGGCGCGAGCCTCGGCGGCGGCCGATCCATCCAAGGGCGCAATCGTTCCTCTGCGGCGGCCGATTGTTCCTGTGGTGGATTCGTCGCGGCGTAAGGATTCCAAGTAGGCTCGCTTCCTCTCTTGGCGTTCCTTTCGCCTTTGTTTAGAACTCCACCCAAAATCTTCACCACAGGGGTCACAGGGAATTTCCACAGGGGAACCCCCGCTAAATTTACTTAAATTTCATCTCCGTGCAACCCAACCTGTTCGGGATACGACTAAGGTCTAGCCATGAAATCCGAGAATCTGATCCCTATGCCGGACGCTTCGATGGTGCGTGCGTCCTCGGCGCCCGATAAGAAGACTGAGAAGAAGCTCCAGTTCACTCTGGAAGCCGGATATTGCGGCGGTGCTGTGGTGCTGCATTGTCAGGGACGGATGATTTTCCACCGCGAGGCGCGGGCGCTCTCGAGCATCGTAGCCGAAGTGCTGCCCTCGGCTCGCCGCATGGTGGTGGATTTGGCGGGAATCGATTCCATCGACAGCGGCGGCTTGGGCGAACTGGTGCTCACCCACATGTGGGCGGAGGCGGCGGGATACTCCCTGAAGTTTGCCAGCCCCAGGAAATCGGTTCGGCACCTGTTCGAAATCACTAACCTCGTCTCGGTTCTCGATATGTACGCCAGCGTGCCGGAGGCGCTGGCGGCGATGACTTCGGAGGAAATACACTCGGCGTAAAAGGGGATGACGTTGCGTCCTTTTTGGCCGGGCGGGGACGCCCGGCGCTCCACAAAGAAGCTACTTCTCTCGGTGGAAGCGATAGCGGCCTCCTCTATCTTTGGCCACCTGCTCGGCCACTTTCAAGAAAGCTCTGCCCGCGTGCGACAGCGTCGATTCCTGGCGGTAGACCAGGCGCAGCTTGCGCTGGAAATGCAGATCGCGCACCGGAACGCGCACCAGGTCTCCGCGGGCGATCTCGCTTTCCACGCTGATTTCGGGAACCAGCGCCACTCCCTTGCCCATGCACACGTAACGCTTGATGGCTTGCAGCGTGGGGAGTTCCACATCCATATGTAAGGGAGTTTTGTGGCGGCGGAACGACTCGATCACCAGATCGCGATACGGAGACGCGACGATGTGAGCGACGAACGACTCCGCCCCCAGTTGCCGAACGCTGACTTCGCCGGCTGAGGCCAGGGGATGACCGGGAGGAACTATCAAAGCCAACTCGTCCAGGTAAACAACCGCCGAGCGCAAATGTGGCTCTTGCGGATCGTAGGAGAGGATGCCGAGCTCCACATTGTGCTTGAGAACATCGTCGGGAATTTGTCTGCCCAGCGAGCGCCGCACCGTGATCTTGATGGTGGGATGCAGGCTGCGAAACTCGCCTAGCACCGGCAGCAGGTAGAGCGCGGTAAATTCATTGGCGGCGATCACCAGCTTGCCCTTTTGCAATTCGCGCATCTCCACCAGCGCCGTCTGCGCATCTTGCCGCAGATTGAGCAACTGTTGCGCGTATTCCTGTAGAACTCGTCCGGCGTCGGTCAGTACTCCGTCTCGTGAAGAACGGTCGAACAACGGCTCGCCTATATCGAGCTCCAGTTTGCGGATGGTCTGGCTTACTGCCGATTGCGTGCGAAACAGCTTTTCGGCCGCTCGGGAGAAACGGCGCTCGCGGGCTACGGTCAGGAAGACTTCTAGTTGGGATAGGTCCATGGGTCAGGTGTCAGGCGTCAGGTCTCAGATGTCAGGTCTCAGGCCTTGTGTGTTCACAGAAGGGGTTCCTGACACCTGAGACCCGGCACCTGACACCTTTTATCAACTACAGATACTGCATAAGTCTTGCTAATACTATCATCAACGCTAATACTATAGTTACTATAATAATCTTTTCTTTTCACCCCTTCCGCCGATAGAGTTAACAACAGGTACACATTTCTGAAGGGGGAATTCATGGATCGGCCGCGCATCACTATTTTCGACACCACGCTTCGTGACGGCGAACAGTCGCCGGGCTGCAGTATGAATGTGCAGGAGAAGCTGCACTTGGCCCAGCAACTCGACCGCCTCGGGGTCGACATGATTGAGGCCGGCTTTCCGATCGCCTCCGATGGCGACTTTGAGGCGGTACAACGGATCGCCGCCACGGTGCGGCGTCCAATCATTGCCGGCCTGGCTCGCGCCTGCAAGGGCGACGTCGACCGCGCCTGGCAGGCATTGCAGGGCGCGGCGCGGCCGCGTATTCACGTTTTTCTGGCAACCTCCGACATTCATCTGCAATACAAGCTGCGCATTACGCGCGAGCAGTGCCTGGAGCAGGCGCGCGAGGCGGTTCGGCATGCCAAGTCTCTGTGCGCCGACGTGGAATTCTCGCCCGAAGATGCCACCCGTACCGATGTGCCGTTTCTATGCCAGGTGGTCGAAGCGGTCATCGCAGCGGGCGCGACTACCGTCAACATTCCCGACACCGTCGGCTTCAGCATGCCGGAGGAGTACGGACAACTCATCCGGGCGTTACGTGAGAATGTGGCCGGTATCGAGAAAGTAACGATCTCCACGCACTGCCACAACGACCTTGGACTGGCGGTCGCGAACTCGCTCGCGGGAGTGCAAAACGGTGCGCGCCAGGTGGAGTGCACCATCAATGGCATCGGCGAGCGCGCTGGTAACGCCTCCCTCGAAGAAGTCGTCATGGCTCTGCGGGTACGATGCGACCGTTATCCGTATGAAACGGGCGTTGTCAGCGAACAAATCTACGCTTCGAGCCAGGCGCTGGCCGAGATTACCCGCGTGCCGGTGCAGCCGAACAAGGCCATCACGGGCCGCAATGCCTTTGCGCACGAGGCGGGAATTCATCAGGATGGCATGCTCAAAAATGCGCTGACCTATGAAATTATGACACCGCAATCGGTGGGCGTGCCCGACTCGCGATTGGTGCTGGGCAAGCACTCGGGGCGGCAAGCGCTGGCCCTGCGCTGCGAACAACTGCGACACAAGTTTGAACGCCGCGAACTGGATGAGGTCTATCGCAGGTTTGTGGTTCTTGCCGACCGCATCAAGAAGGTGCAGGACAGCCATTTGCTGGAACTGATCGAGGACGTTGTGCGAGGCGAGGTGCGAGACGAGGTCAGCCCAGGGGCGGCGGCCGCTCGGCCAGGGAACGCTGACCTTATTGAACGCTGAGCCATGGAACGCTGACCCAGGGAAGAAGTTTCCGCCGGCAACGGCCCCCTTGCCATTACCGCGCGCCGCCACTGCGGCCGCTGGCGCCAGTTCCAGCGAGTCGCGTGCCGCTCAACTAGCAGGCTGCGATGGCCAAGCGGAGGCGCGGCCCGGTGGTACACCGCCTACAAACTGGTTTGGCGGTACTCCCTTCGCGGAGCATCACGGGGAGCAAGAAGACTATCTTTGGGGCGTTTAACTAGTTGGGGTGTTTAATTTTT
>JBKQKT010000282.1:0-4979 GCA_052147365.1 Candidatus Korobacteraceae bacterium
GACATGAATCATGCGTCCACTGTGCACAAAGTGAAAGTCATCGAGCAGGTTCCCATTCCTGTCCACTGCCTGAGCGCGAACTCCAGAGCCGCCCGGCGCCAAATCTGATTCCAGCAACTCCGGCACCATTTCTTGCAGCGACTTGACGAACGCGGTTTTTACGACTGACCGGTACTGCTCCGCGAGCCCCATTCGCCAATACTTGCGTGCCATCTTCCAGAAGCCCGGAAAGCGCAGGGTTTCAGTGGCTTCGCTGAGATCAACACCCGCGCCCGTATAGCCCTCGCGGCGCAACGCCAGCACAGCGTTGGGGCCTGCTTCGACGCCGCCGTTTATACGCCGGGTGAAGTGGACACCGAGAAACGGGAACCGCGGATCAGGCACGGGATAGATGAGCGCCTTCACCAGATGGCGGCGCTCCGGCCTCACCTCGTAGTACTCGCCCCGGAAAGGCACGATCTCCAACTCAGTTGGGACGCCCGCCATGCGCGCGATGCTGTCACTATAAAGCCCCGCGCAGTTGATTACGTAGCTGGCTCGGAAGGCACCGGCTGTGGATTCAATGATGTTCGCCCGCCCCTCATCGCGCAACCCCGTTACTTTCGCCTTGAGAACAACCTCGCCTCCAGCCTGAGTGATCAGCTCGGCATATTTATGAGCCACCATTGTGTAGTCGACGATACCGGTCGTGGGTACTTGCAAGGCGCGGAGTCCGCTGCAGTGCGGCTCAATTTCGCGAAACTGCTCGCGCTCGAGCATGCGCAATCCGGGCACACCATTCGCGATGCCTCGTTGCTGCAGCTGCTCCAGACGCGGGACTTCCTCCGCATTGGTAGCGACCACCAGCTTGCCGCATTCCTCGAATGGAACTCCCTGCTCCTGGCAGAAACGCTTCATGGAGGCGGCACCCGCGACGCAGTTGCGCGCCTTCAGCGAGCCGGTTTTGTAGTACAGGCCGGAATGAATGACTCCGCTGTTGTGCCCGGTCTGGTGGGCCGCGACGTGGTCTTCCTTGTCCACAACGAGAATGTGCATTCCAGGAAAGCGTCGCGTGGCTTCGAGAGCCGTGGCAAGTCCAACAATTCCAGCGCCGATGACTAAGAGGTCTGCTTCACGGTCGGCCATAATGTCCTGCGGTCTCCAATTGACAGGGATTATATGGCGAGGAACAGGCATCCGCTATGACAGCCATCACAAGGCTTGCGGCATTGCTTTCCGAACAGTAGTCTAGGAATTCATCCAAGAAACTGGACTATGCGAGTACTGGTCACTGGAGGGGCGGGCTTTATCGGGTCGCATCTGTGCGATGCCCTGTTGGGCGAGGGTCATACGGTCATTTGCGCCGACAACCTGCTCACCGGACGGCTTGAGAACCTCGCTCATCTCGCTGGCGAGCCGCGCTTTCAATTTCTCCAGCAGGATGTCTGTCAGCCTTTCGATTGTGGCAAGGTTGACTACATTTTCCACCTGGCATCGCCTGCCAGCCCGGCTGACTACCTTAAGTACGCTATCGAGACCCTGCAGACTGGCTCGTTGGGTTCGATGAACTGTCTCGAACTGGCGAAGAAGTACAACGCGTGCTTCCTGCTTGCCTCCACCTCGGAGTGTTACGGCGACCCGCAGGAACATCCGCAGAGAGAAAGTTACTGGGGCCATGTGAATCCCATTGGCCCGCGTTCGGTGTACGACGAAGCCAAGCGCTTTGCTGAAGCGCTCACTATGGCGTGCTGCCGCTACCAGAAGGTGGACACACGCATCGTGCGCATTTTCAACACCTATGGGCCGCGACTGCAGCTCAACGACGGCCGCGTAATCTCGAATTTCATGCGGCAGGCGCTGACAGGTGAGGAGCTTACTGTTTACGGTGACGGCTCGCAGACACGTAGCTTCTGTTACGTGAGCGACGAGGTCGCTGGAATTCTGGCGCTGTCGCAGTCTGGCGAGCATGAGCCGACAAATATTGGCAACCCTAGTGAGTTCACCATCATGGAGTGCGCAAAGGTAGTTCTAGAAGTTACCGGATCGCGCAGCAAGATTCGCTTCGAAGCGCTACCCCAGGATGATCCCAAGCAGCGCTGCCCTGACATCAGCAAAGCGAAACGGCTGCTTGGATGGGAACCGGTCATCGACCTGCGGACTGGCTTGCAGATGTCGTTGGATTACTTCAGGTGCGCTGTTCAAGGAATCGGCGCCAGGGTGTAGGGAGATATTCCTGCTTTTCTGTTTTCGATTCTCGTAAAATGAACCAGTAAACTCTGAGGTCCGATCGATGGACGCTCAACACGAGTTCGAAGCGTTGCGCCGGGAAAGCTCCTCGTGGTGGTACGTGACGCGGCGCAAGCTGCTGCGAGAGGCCGCGGTGCAGGCCGTGCGCGGCAAGCGTGAAGCGCACATTCTCGACTTCGGCTGTACAGCAGAACTGGGCTCTTCCGATTCTCCTTACATGCGCGTTCTTAATGCGCACAGTTCCCTGCCCGTCTTAGGGTTCCATCAAGTCGAGGGCTGCGAGAACCTGGTCTGCAGCCGATCCGAAGAACTTGCGCTGGCTTCGAGCTCGTTCGACGCCATTGTTTCGGGCGATATTCTGCAATCCCTCCCTGATGATCTCATCGCTCTGCGCGAGTTGCGGCGCGTGCTGAAAGACGGCGGTTCGCTGTGCCTCACAGTTCCGGCGTACCCATCATTGTGGGGCGAGGACGACGAGTCGCGCGGCCACCAGCGCCGTTATACTGCCAGCGACCTGCGGCGTAAGCTGAACAATTGCGGCTTCGAGATTTCACGCGTCTCGTACCTGGTAGCTATAGGATTTCTGCCTTCCGTCCTCGAACGTGTGGCCAAGAACATCTTTAAGAAGTCTGCCGCACGGCGGCAAACACCAGCCGGAACACCTTCGTGGGCAAATGCTGCCATGGTCCTGCTTTTGGATTGTGAGCGGCAACTGATTCGATTTATCAACCTGCCCTTTGGGACGCGCCTCGTGTGCTGGGCGCGCAAGCCTGCACTGGTTGCTGAGCGCGTCATGGTCCCTGCCTGGGAAGGCCAATGGGCCGGGCCTCCCGTGCCGCAGGGAACGGGTTAGGTGATTTTCTTGACCGCGGATCTGCGCCTATGAACGCGGATTGTGTGAGAGAAATTCGGGTTTCGATCTGTGTTGGCCGCCTCCATCCGCGGGTTGATTTTTCTTCGTGTGCCGGATTTTTCTCCCGCACGTTAGAATCAACGACGTGGCACTGTTTCGCAGCATTGGCACCACCCTGGAGATGATTAAGTGGGAGCACTCTGTGTTGACGCTCCCATTTGGGCTGACGGGCGCGGTGCTGGCAGCGCGCGGCATTCCCAATCTGCACACCTCCGTCTGGATCATCGTCGCGCTGGTGGCAGCCCGGTCGGCCGCGATGGCGTTCAACCGGCTGGCGGATGCAACGATTGATGCCGCCAATCCTCGGACCCGGGTTCGCGCGCTTCCCGCTGGAAAGCTCAGTAAGTCATTCGTGGCCGGGTTCGTGATGGTGACCTCGGCGATTCTTATCTTCGCTGCCTATCAGTTGAATCCGCTGGCGTTCTATCTATCGCCGGTGGCGCTCGCCATCGTGTTCATCTATTCGTTCACCAAGCGCTTCACCCGCTGGACGCACGTCGTGCTGGGGATTGCAATGGGCACCGCGCCGGCGGCGGCATGGATTGCCGTGCGTGGTTCGCTCGATCCGCGCATTCTGATACTGACTGCGGCCGTGGTTTTCTGGGGCGCTGGATTCGACATCCTATATAGCTGCCAGGATTACGAACACGACTGCGCGACCAACGTGTACTCGGTTCCGAAGGCTTTCGGAATTCGCAGTGCGCTGGGCATCGCCCGGTTCTTCCATGTCATCACCGTATTGCTGTTGGCGTGGATGGTGGTGGCCTTCGGACTGGGCAAGATTGCCGTGGCAGGCTTGGTTTTCGTTGCGCTGTTGCTGATTTACGAGCACTCGCTGGTAAAACACGACGACCTCAGCCGCGTGAACGCTGCGTTTTTCACCATGAACGGTCTGGTCTCAATGGCGTTCCTGCTCTTCATCGCGGGAGACCTGCTGCTGGCGCGATAAAACACATTTGGACCCGCGGGTTTTACACGGATCAACGCGGATTTCAATTGGACGAATACGCTATGATGTAGTGGATGTCCACCGACTCGCCCATCACCGCAAAGCATATCCATCCGTTCCAGACCGATGATCCCCGGCTGAAGCCCATACACGACAAGGTGATGGCGCGGGAACGTCTCTCGGCGGACGATGCGCTGGCTCTCTACCGTTCGGGCGATATTCTGGCGATTGGCTGGCTGGCGAACCACGTGCGCGAGCGCCTGCACGGCGACATCGCCTACTTCAACGTCAACCGGCACATCAACTACACCAATGTTTGCGTGGCCGCCTGCCGCCTGTGCGCCTTCGGCCGCAAGAAGGACGTGCCGGGCGCTTACACCATGGCGCTGGAAGAGGCCTGGAACGCGGCTGCCACCGGCTACACCGAAGCCATCACCGAGTTTCACATTGTCGGCGGATTGCATCCCGACCTGCCGTTTCAGTACTATCCTGACCTCATCGCGGGCTTGAAGGAGCGATTCCCGCAAGTACATCTCAAGGCGTTCACCATGGTGGAGATCGCTTTCTTCTCCAAGATTGGCAAGATGACACCGCGTGAGGTGCTGATCAGCCTCAAAGATGCGGGGCTGGACTCCATGCCCGGAGGCGGCGCAGAGATTTTCTCCGATCGCGTGCGGCACATCATTTGCGATCACAAGATTGACGGCGACCAGTGGCTCGAACTGGCGCGCACGGCGCATGAAGTCGGTCTGAAGTCGAATGCGACCATGCTCTACGGCCACATCGAGAACGACGAAGACCGCGTTGACCACCTGCTCAAACTGCGCGCGTTACAGGACGACACGCACGGCTTTCAGACATTCATTCCGCTGGCATTCCATCCTGACAACA
>JBKQKT010000283.1:0-3165 GCA_052147365.1 Candidatus Korobacteraceae bacterium
TCTGGTTCCCCGGATCAGGCCGTTCCCGGCGACGTCTTCGACTACTTGCTCGACTTCTCTTTCCGGCATGGGGATATTAATGATGAGGCCTTCGCCATATGTGATTTTTTCTTTGTTCCGCGCCGTGAGAGGAGCGGTGGCTGTCAACAAGAAGAGCAGGAGGGCTATCAAAGCGGGCGCGACCGAGCCAAGCCGCACAAATACAAGCCAATCGTGTCGAGCGGCACGGTTATGAGAACTCTGACACTGCATGGTCCACAAAATCAACCGGCGCCTTCGAAAACCCATCCGCCAAGCCACTTGGCCTCCGGTTCCAGCACCGAGTCTCGTACGAGGGACACAAACCTGTCAACCCTGCCGAGCGATGGCGCATCCCAGCTAACTTGGTTTTGACAATGTAAAAAAAATGTAAAAAAAAAGATGGAAGCTACTTGAATTTTTCATAAAAGCCGTAGTAGGATTCATCCCCGGTACGATGGTAGGACCTTAAATATTAATCTTGCATCGCAGGCGGACACAAGAAAGGGGTTTCTTGTTCGCGCCTTTTTCATCTCGTATTATCTGCGCCTTATCGCTGTCTGTGGGAATGCGGTTCAACAAAAACTGATCTCGATTTGATGCCGAGGAGTCCGGCCATGCGCGTTACGAGGCGTTTGCAGATTCGAAACCTCGCTCACTTTGCCACGTCCCTGTCTGCCCTCTCCCTGCTTCTTGTTTTCCTCGTTGCTACTTGCAGCCAGCCTGCGAACGCGCTTCCCGCCTTCGCCCGTAAGTACGGCCTGCGCTGCTCGGCTTGCCACGAGTCATGGCCGATGCTGAACTACTTTGGACAGAAGTTCAAAGATAACGGCTATCAGCTGATGAACGACCGGGATTCTCCGATCTGGCAGAATCCCGGCTATTGGCCGGTCACCTTCCGCATCACGCCCATCTGGCACAGGGTCAGCACGGGTAAGGTGCTGGTAGATACGTATGCCGGGGGAGTTGTGACTGGACAGGCAGTCCAGCGCGTCGAGCAGTCCGGATTCGACCTAAGCGGCCTCGACTTTCACACCGGTGGAACGCTCGAAAAGAACATCTCGTTCTACGTGCTGCCATCTTCCGATCCGACCGCCTCCTTCCACTTTGAAACCGTCATGGCGCGCCTTGACAACCTGTTCAGCAGCCCTTGGCTGAACGTAAAGCTGGGTAAGTTCGAACTCGACAATCTGCTTTCTGAAAAGCGCATCCTGACGCTTACCGGAAACGGCGGCATCTACCAGCTCTACCACTTCATCCCACAGGGTGACGGCAACATCTTCGGCCAGATGGGCGACAACCAGCTCGGCGTCGAGGTCCTGGGCCATTCTTACAACGACCGTACTCGCTACTCCGCTGCTTTGTTGAGCTCGGTCGATGGACAAGTCGGGTTGCCCTATGGATCCAATGCCTACTCCGGTTTCTTTACCGCTAGTCAGGCCTTCGATACAGGCAAATTTGGTGTGCAGCGCATTGGCGGGTACGCCTTCATCGGCGAAGCGCCGACAACCTGGCGCACGCAAACTGGTCCCAGCGGTGCGACAATCATCCCTGGCTCCGGCATTGGCAATAAGACGTTCAGTCGTGAAGGCTTTGTTGGTCTGTTCTACTTCGGCCAGCATGTCGACCTTCAGGTTGTAACTCAGCACGGGTCGGATAGCGCCTGGTTCGGGCAGGGTTACGGCGATTTCATCGACGGCATCGCCACCGGCAACAATACCACCGGGACCACTCTCCCCGCTGGAGCACGCAACCCAACCTGGAACGGCGTCCTCGTCGAACCGCACTACGTTTACAGTCCACAGCTGATCTTCATCGGGCGATTTGAGACGATCCGGATGTCGCAACAGTCCACTCCGGGAACGGCTTCGAACTTCGGCAACATCTCGACCTATACCGTTGGCTACCGCTACAACCCGTTCATGACCAGCCGCGCTGGTTTTGCCTGGCACAATGAGTACAACTGGCTACATCAGGACGGCACGGGTCCAACTCTGGGCCTGAATGCCGCCAACATCAACACCAGCGAACTGCTGCTCGGATTCGACTTTGATTTCTAAGCTGTAATTTTGCGAGGGATCGATATGCGGACAGGATTGCAAAAGTGGTCGCTTTGGTTGGGTGCGGCTGCATTTTTGGCGCTCCCGCTGGCTTCATGGGGGCAACTCTCCACCGATCAGCTGACGACGTGGGAGACTGCGCCGAGCTCTGTCAGTCACATCGGCAATATCACCGGCCACGCCACAGACGCCAGGGCAGACTATCGCCGGTATTGCGTCGGATGCCATGGCGAATTGGGCGATGGCAATGGCGAAGTGGCACAATGGCTGAGCCCGCCGACGTGGCCCAAGCCCCGCAACTTCCAGTTGGGCATCTTTAAGTGCCGTTCCACCCCCAGCGGGACTTTGCCCACCGATGAAGATCTTTTCGATACCATCGCCCGCGGCATGGACCGCTCTGCCATGCCGCAATGGAGCACCTTCACTAAGCAAGAGCGTGCCGACCTCGTGGCCTGGGTGAAGCACTTCTCTCCGCGCTGGGCGAACGAAAAACCGGGAGATGCCATCAAGATTCCTCCCGAGCCCGAAGTTACCCCCGAGCGCATCAAGGCCGGACGCGACGTCTTCGCCCGCGTCCAGTGCTGGAAGTGCCACGGCGTGCAGGGTATGGCCAACGGTCCCTCTGCTTCCACTCTCACCGACGATCTTGGTGCGCCCATTGCGCCGTTCAACTTCACCGAAGGCTCGCGCCCCAAGTGCGGAGATACGGACCAGGATATCTATCGCATCTTCATGACCGGCCTGGATGGCACTCCCATGCCGTCCTTCGCCGACAACATCAAGCCCGAGGAGGCTTGGGACCTGGTCTTCTATCTGCGAACCTTTATGCACCAGCCTAGCAAGGAACGGCAGATGGCGAAGCAGCTGAATCTGAAGCCAGTCGATCCCAATGCGCCGGCGCCATCGGGCCAACAGTAAGACTAGAATTGGCATCGCAGGAACGGTTTTCAGCTTGCTTCAAGGAGAAAGGCCTATGAGAAGTAGATACAAATTCGCTGCTGTACTATCGGCGGTAGTTCTGCTATGTTCTGGCGCACTGCTTCTGAATCCGAGGGTTAGCGCCGCTGGGGAAGGCAAAATTACGGGC
>JBKQKT010000284.1:0-16896 GCA_052147365.1 Candidatus Korobacteraceae bacterium
GCGCCCTCGTCCAAGTGGGGCAGAAACTCCGAGCCAATGACGCCGCTGAACGTCAGGAAAAGAGCGACGGCCATAGATGCCAGGCCAACGCCAAAGGTGATCCATCGATTCTCGATTGCCAACTTCACCACATCCCGGTATCGGTCCTTCAGAAACTCCATAACCGGGTTGCGCCATTCCTTGACACCATGCGGGAATAGAAAGGCAGCAAGCACAGGCACAATGAAAATGGAGAATGCTATGGCGCCGAGAAGCGCGAAGGCAACGGTCCAGGCCATGGGACGGAACAAACGCCCTTCGACTCGTTGCAGCGTGAAGATGGGCATGTAGGCGGTGATGATGATGGCAATGGCAAAGAAAACCGGCCGCTGCACTTCGTGACACGCCTCACGAATTACGGTAGAGACAGACTTGGGAATTGTTTGCCGGCCGCTGGACTGACCTTTGGATTGCTGCCCGTGCGCTCCGTTTGAGCCGAAGTCACGGCTCAGGTGGCGAACGATGTTTTCCACCATTACGACTGCGCCGTCAACAACCATTCCGAAATCGAGTGCGCCAAGCGAAATCAAGTTTGCGGGAATATTGCTCAAATTCAGAAAGATCGAGGCGAACAACAGGGCAAACGGAATGGTCACTGCAACGATCAAGGCCGCGCGAACATTGCCGAGGAAAAGAAGCAGGATGATCGTAACCAGGATCATCCCCTCGCCGAGGTTGTGCAGCACCGTGTGCAGCGTGTAATGAAGCAAATCGCTGCGGTCCAGCATGGTAACGACCTTCACACCCTCGGGCAGGATGTAATTGTTAAGCTCGTCCACCTTTTTGTGGATGCCTTCGAGCGTGGGACCCTCTTCGGCCCCCTTGCGCATCAGCACGCCGCCCTGGATGACGTCGGGTTCATCGACAATGACGCCGTCCGGACGATGATCGGCTCTAGCCATGTGCCCCAGCCGAATTCTGGGACCCCATTCGACGACAGCGATGTCTTTTACGCGAACCGGAGCACCGTTCGAAGTCGTCAGCACGGTGTTTTCAATATCCTGCACATTTCGGTAAAGTCCGAGTGCGCGGACGTTCAGTTGCTGCAAGCCCTCTTCGACGAAGCTGCCGCCTGCGTTTACGTTGTTATTCGCTAACTGTTGCTCTACCTGGCCGATGCTCAGGCCGTAAGTGATGAGCTTATTCGGATCAACGCGCACCTGATATTCGCGCGCGGTGCCGCCGAAGTCGCTCACGTCCACTACGTTCGGAACCTTTCTGAATTCCTTGTACAGAGTCCAGTCTTCGATGCTCCTCAAATTCATCAGGTCATACGCCGGATTCGTGCTCCGGAGCGTGTACCAATAAATCTGGCCAGTCATGCTCCAGTCCGTACCAATTTGAGGCTGCACGCCCGCCGGCACACTTACCTGCGTGAGCCTTTCCAGGACTTTCTGGCGGTTCCAGTCGTTGATGGATGAATCGTCGAAGATCAACGTAACCAAAGAAAGACCAAAAATCGATTCCGACCGCACCGTTGTGAGATGCGGAATCCCAAACACTTGAATTTCGACAGGAACCGATACTTGCTGCTCCATTTCTTCGGCGGAATGCCCGGGCCACTGGCTGATGATGGACACGTAGTTGTCGGCGATGTCCGGATAGGCCTCGACGGGCATGTTGTGAAACGACACCGCCCCCCAGCCAAGCAATAGCAGCCCGATCGCCAGCACCACGTACCGATTATTGAGAGCAAAATCTACGAGCTTGCGAATCATGGTTTCTTCCTCGGGCCCCGCAGTTGAGCGTCATTCATTGTCGATCGCATTTTCGAGATTGATCGCGTTTGTCACGACCTGCTGACCCGGCTGCAACCCAGATAGGACCTGCTGCATCTGGTTCGGCAACTGTTCGCCACCGACGACCTCAACCCGCTTGAATTTTCCTTGCAAAGGGATGTAGACCCAATCGCGGTCGTGCAGATGGACGATCGCGGACGCCGGGACAGCCGCGTAAGTCTGCTTACCCTTGCCGAATAAAGTGGCCGTGGCGAACATGCCCAGCCTCATCATGTCCCCCGGATTGGCAACTTCAATACGGACCTTCGCTGTGCGGATACTCGGATCGAGAATCGGGCCGATATTGCTGATAGTGCCCTTTAGAACTTTGTCTGGATAGGCGTTCAGCTTGATGTCGGCGGGTTCCCCCATGCGCACATTGGCCATGTCGTTTTCGTAGACGTCACAAACGATCCACACATTGCTCAGATCCGAAATAGTGAATGGATTCGGCGTAGAATAGGCCTGCACCGCTGCCCCAATCGCAACTTCCTGATCGGTAATTACGCCGGAAACCGGGGCGACGATATCGACGATTCCCTTCGGATCGGTGGGATCGCTACCGAGCAAGTGAAGATGCTCGGTAGCGGTATCGAGAGTCGTCTTGGCGTCATCCTCGCTGTCTTGCGCGACCTCCAGGTCTTGCTGTGCGATGGCCCCGTGCTGGTATAGATCCTTCGCGCGATCCAATTGCTTGCGCGCGAGGAGCTCATCGGAGACCGCTTTGCGGTAGGCGTCGAAGCCTCCCGAAATATCGTCGCTGCGAACTCGCAGCAAGAGCTGGCCCTTCCTTACCGTGTCGCCGAGGCGAGCGCGAATGTCCACAACGCGGCCTGAGGCAAGCGAGATCACAGGGACAGTCCGCGAGATGTCAGGAAAAACGGTGCCGGTTACGAACATCTGCGACGGAGCTTGGTATTCGGTCGCTGTTGCGATCGGATACAACTCCGGATGCTCGACCGCGAAAAAGGAGGGGTCCACTCCGGAAATCACGTTGGCCGGTGGCGGCGCCTCTGCGGCGGCATCCGCCGTTTTACTCTTGCAGCCACTCATTGCGAGACATGCGGCGAGCGTTATCGGCACAACAGCAAGTTTCATAGCTTTGCTTTTCATCGAGTGCCCCCGTGTTCTAAGGCGAGGTTTATTTCGCCGGCCCATGAAACAAGATGCAGGGCAGGACGCCGTCCCGCCTCTTAAAGGAAAACGGACAGCTTAGTTTCGCTTCGCATACAACCATTGCGCCATGAATCGCACAGTGTTTGCGGGCGTGGGATCAGCCAACAGATTTAGCAAGAGAAAGGAATTGATGCGGCGTCCGGAGGAGGCCGGTTCTGAATGGAACTTGTGGCAGGAACTTTCGACGCCAGCGCAAGGAGATTATCCAGCACGGCAGAATGAGGTGGGTCAGGAGAAAGTTTTGCAGAGAATAGTGAAATTAAGCCCACGATAGGATGCAGGGGGGCATGCACATGTGTGCCTAATTCATCTTCGCGCTGCTGGAAACAGCGAGTCTCGGCGGGATTCTGCGCCATTGCCATGTCGTCATACATCGTGATCACAACAAACATATTGGCGAGGACTAGCGCAAGGGACACGAATTGCGCCAAGCGTCTCGAGCCCTCACGCCTCGCATGGCGAACCCACAGCCAGCACATCGCTGCGGCCATCGCCGTCCATTCGAGATTGAGGGCCAACTCCATCAGCGATTACCTTTCCGTTCCACTTTCATTCCGGCTAACGTGTGTCAGCACTTGTGCGCTTGTGAGTAGCCGCAGCGCGGAAGTTACTGATGCACCTGAAGCGGCACCGGAACTGTAAGAACTCCCGGCGCCGCTCCATGGAAGAATCTGGGGACTCGCCGCGCCCTCTGGCGAACCCCGCAGCAACTAGAACCGCACCATGATCGCGCCGGTAATGACGGTCTGATTGGTCCGCAAATCGGGCCACCAGATTGAGTTGAGACCGGCAGCTGTGCCTGCGGCTTCGCCTGCGCCGCAGTTTTGTTCTGCTAAGATCAGGTTCCCGTAGGTCTCGCCCGAGGGATTACCGGCGGCACATGCGTACTGTGTCGGTGAGCCATTATTCCCGCCTGGGGGTGTGATGCCGCGACGACCGCTCCAGTATGGCGTGTCGGAGTACCTGTAGCCGGACTCCAACCGGAAGGTGATGAACTGGCTGGGCATGTAGTCGAATGTGATCGTGCCGTCGTGCATCTGCGCCCGATCGCCCGCGTTCTCGGTATAGTATGGGGAACCGCTGATGGCATTGGCGCCATTGATCGGCGGCAGCAGCGTGAGGTAACGGCCGGGGTTGTTCATTTGGCCGCCCCCGAGAGTGACTGCGTAGAGATTCTTGTCGAACCAGAAGCGCAGATAACTCATCCAGCCCATGAACGCCTGCTTTGGTTTGCCATTGTGGCTGTTGTGGCAATTCACGCCGCCGGTGTAACTATCCGCGGTGCCCATCTCTGGCGAGAGACCCTTCGGGTTGTAATACCCAACCGCGGGACCGCCTCCGTATTCGCACCCAAGATCGCCGGTGATGGTCCAGGCAATCTGATCCAACGTCTTGCTGCTCTGATTGTTGTAGAACCTCTGCTGTACGCTGTAGTCGGCGTGGACACGCGAGCGGCCGGGGTAGCCGGCGTCATCTTCGCCCATTCCGTAGTCGTTAAAAACAATGTCCGTATTTGGATTGGGGCGCCAGAGAATCTGGCCGCCCAACCCACCGTGTCCGTTGTAGCGGGCATATGACTGCCAGCCGTTGATGATCCAAGGTTCGATCTTCAGCTTGGACGTCGGGAAGTACTGGATGCGAATACCGTTGAAGAACCACGGCGTATTCGAGGAAACGAACGATGGCTGGTAGGTCCAGTTATCGAAGTTGTAATAGCTGAACAGGCCGATATAGGAAACAAAGATGCCTGCGTCCACATTCAGGCCATGACCAACATCCCAGTGATATCCGCCCCATCCCTCGGAGATGTATTTGTAGGCATCCGCCAGATCCCACTGGCCGCGGTTGGGGCTGGCGTCGTTACGAACCGTAGTGGTGGCGAACAAGCCATCCATAAAAAGGATGCGCCCGCGCACGTTATCGATGCGGATGTCGCCGCCGATACTGACCTGCTCCAGCTGGAATTCGTCGGAGCGAAAGGTCTCTGTCGACCCGCCGAGCGAGTCGTCCTCGGGGTGGTTCAAGTCCAAGGTATAGTTCGCATCGGCGCGGAACTCAGGCGTGAAGTATTTTGTGGCCATGGGGCTGTCCGTCTGATGACCGTTGTCATTCAGCCAGGTCCAGTCGCCAGGAAATGGCGCTTCCTTGGTAAGACGCTCCGCACTGATCTCGGGAGGGGCGGGCGGCGCAGCAGCCTGCATGGCAGGGATCAATCTAAACGGAGGCGTCGCGGGATTCGGCGCTGCGCCGCCGCCACCGGCGATCAAGTCTTTTTCTGCGGCCTTGATCGCCGCAGTATCGGCGCTATCGGCCAGTGCCCGCGCCTTCTCTTCCTGTACCTCGTTTTCCAGTTGGTCGATCCGGCTCTTGAGCGCCTCAATTTCCTGTGTCACGGTAGGCTGTAAATCCGGTTGAGTCGAGCCTGAAGACGCGTGAGTAGCGTCTGCTGTCGGATCGGGTGTCGCAGGCGCAGGTGAAGCAGGCGCTGGCGTCGCAGATGCTGGCGTCGCAGGTGGATCGACGCGCGCAGTCATGGTCGATTGGGTTGTGGCCGATTGCGCAAAAACTGCGCAAGTCATCCCAACGGCGAGCGCCGGGAGCGTCATGGCTTTCCAAAGAATGATTCTCATGATGACCTCTCGCTTTCGTCTGGAGTGATGTGTTCGTATCCTGCCTTGTGTGGCAACCGATTCGAGTGACATGTCGCTCAAGAAGGCAACCAGGAATCCGTGTTCAATGAGCGGTAAAGATGTTGGCTCGCCTTGGTCGTCGCCTCCGTCGCTCAATCCGCTCCAGTACAGGATCCATTGCAGCCCCGGGCCTGTAAGGGACGCCTAAACTTTTTCTTCAATTTCCATAAGGGCAGCGGATCGATAGCGGAAGAAACGCCAACTCGTTGTGTGTTCGTAGACACACGAATCGTGGGATGAGCGCACACGCGTGTCAGCTCACCGACGGGCAATGAGAAGGCTGCCTGTTCGTTGTTACAAAGACCCTGGCGCGGCGGCACAAATCAGCGCCGCTCGTAAAAAGAGTGAAGACAGCAATGCTCTATTCAGCATCGAAGTCATCGCATCAGGAAAGCATGAACGAAACAAAAATCTTTCCTAAGTGCCTTTACTCTCTAATTTGGGAGTGATGAAGATCTTGGAAAAGTGGATGTCTATTTGCAGCGCGGTCCGGAGTGGAGTGCGCAATGAACACTTCCGGCAAACGCTCGCCGGAGAATCGTCGAACGAATGCGCCTTTTTGTCGCTGAATTATGCAGAACAGGCCAGATTCATTTTCTCCAGTTCCGGGCGGGTGGTCGCCTAATCGTACATGACCCCGATTTTCGAGTTCTGTGCGTGTAGCCGGTCAACCAGCCGGAACCCGGAACGAAAGAGGGAGATGTCCCCGCATTCCGCGTTCGACGAGTGCCTCGGTAATGTACTCATTGAGATATGGTGGGCAGATCAGAGTGCGGCGCCAGATGTTTGGCCGAGGGCCGCCGCGAACGGGACTACACTGAAACCGAAGCGAGTATTATGGCTCCCGCTCCCGCTTGCGCCTGCTTTCGCTTTTATGCTGAATTGAACGATCATCTGCCGCCCAGGCTGCAGTATGGGATGGTGGAGAAGCAGTTCTTCGTGCCGGCTTCAGTGAAGGACATGATCGAAGCTATCGGCGTGCCGCATACGGAAGTGGACCTGGTTCTGGTGAATGGCGAATCGTCGGACTTCTCTCGCCTTGTTCGGAACGGCGATCGGGTGGCCGTCTATCCAGTGTTTGAATCGATCGACATTACGCCGGCGTTGCGTCTGAGGCCGCAGCCGCTACGCGAGCCGAAGTTTGTGCTCGATGTCCATCTGGGCCGGCTGGCGGGCTATCTGCGCATGCTCGGGTTCGACACAGTGTATGCCAATCGCGCGAGCGATCTGGAGCTGGTGCAAATCTCCGCCGAAGAAAGGCGGATCCTCCTTACACGCGACCGCGGCGTGCAGAAGCACTCCGCCGTGACCCATGGTTATTGGCTACGCGAGACCGACAGCTGCCGCCAGGCCGAGGAGGTAGTGAGACGCTTTGATCTGGCCCGGTCACTGCGCCCGCTCACGCGCTGCATGGTCTGCAATGAACCGCTCAGGGAAACCTCAAAAGCCGAGGTTGGCGGGCGGGTGCCGCAAGGGATTCTGGCGTGGTGCAACGAGTTCCGAGAGTGCGCAGGCTGCGGGCGAGTGTACTGGGAGGGCTCACACTCCCGGCGGATGCGCCGTTGGATCGAGCAACTGGCTGCTACTGCGCCGGCGCTGTAGGCCGGGCCAGAGGCCGCAGGCCACACTTTCGATATCTCCGCCAAATACCTTCCCTCAGGAACGAAACCAGATCACAAGCACGGTGAGGCCGCTGACCAGCAATGGGAACCATACCTGCGCCACCCACGGCGCTGGTATCAGGAACAGCACGTCGGAGCTGATCAAGGAAGTGGGCCAGCCAATCGTGAGACGAAGCCAGACGTAATAGAAGATGTCCCAGACGGCGAATGTCCACAGAAAAACAACGCCCTTTTCCTTGGCGCTTTTCCCCGCAAGCAAAGCGATGCCGCTAAGCATGATCATTGTTGCCGCTTCGCGGCAACACTCTATTCTCAGTAAGCTCTCCGGGACGGCGACGAGCGCTTTCACTTGCGGGTTAGGCCATAGTCCTGTGGCCGCTCTCAGATAGACGACAACAGCCGCCTCGACGAACCCAAAGGCTACGCCAACGAGCGCGACTACCAGAAGCCTTTTCCTGCCGATACGAAGCTTCTCGTTCTGCGATAAGAAATAGGGAATCACAGGAATGAGAATGAGCAGGTTTACCCACCAGGGCTTCGCAAGCAGGACAAAACCAGACATAACCCGAGTTTACGGCGAAACCTGTTAACAGGAGTTTGACGATTCGTCCTTCTCAGCTGGCCTTCGGCTACCTGCACATTTCGCTCAGGCACGACCTGATCATTCCTGGCCAGTGATGGGTATCACTGAATAGCCCTTCTCTTCGCGCAGAATGTTGGTGTCAGTTTCCGAGAGGCAGCCGCGGAGTTCTTTCTCCGCGACGCCCCGCTGCCGTTCCGGGGAGTGGTTTCAGTCCAAGGCATCCCTTCCTCCCGCGCGGAATGGGAGATCCAGCATGCGGCATGCAGAAAACCCGCTGTGAAGTCTGGAGAAGCCTATGATTCTGGCATCCGAATTGCGGCAAGGGATGACGCTCCGAATCGACCAGCAGGTCTACAGAGTCCTCGAAGTTGAAACCAAGACTGGCGCCGCCAGAATGGGAGGCACAGTACGGGCCAGACTCTCGAATGTGCGCAGCGGCCGTCTATGGGATCAGCACTTCCGGCCCCTGGAGCGGTTAGAAGACGTCCAGCTGGAGAAACGGAGGCTCGAGTTTCTTTACAGCGATGGCCGCGACTGCATTTTTCAGAGGCTGGACTCCTTTGAACAGGTTGAATTTCCTGCGGCCGACCTTGGTTTGGCCGGGAGGCTTCTGCAGCCCGGAACAGAAGTGCCTGCGGAGTTTCTCGAGGGAGAACCGATTAACGTAGTCTTGCCCGACACTGTCGAAGCGCGCGTAATAAACACCGCGCCTCCCGCGCGCTCGCAGCAGGATTCGGCCCGAAAGGAAGCCTCGCTCGACAATGGCCTCACCGTACAGGTTCCCTTGTTCGTTGCTCCCGGCGAGTTTGTGAGTGTCGACCTCAGGACCGGACGCTACGTCGAGCGGGTTCGCACACAGCACAAGAAAGCTGTATAGAGGAGTCCTGAAGCGGAGGAGAGACCATGATCGATTTGCTGACGGTGCTCATGGAAATTCCGGATGAAGCCAACATCATCATCGGCCAGTCCCACTTCATCAAGACGGTGGAGGATCTTTACGAAGCGGTCGTGACGACAACGCCGCACGCCAGATTCGGCTTGGCCTTCAACGAAAGCTCCGGAGCGTGTCTGATTCGCTCAGACGGAAACGATCAGGTTCTCCGCGATACAGCCATCCGGAACGCCAAGGCTCTGGCCGCCGGCCATGTATTTGTCCTGATGATCCAAGACGCCTATCCCGTCAATCTTCTGAATGCAATCCGCAATGTTCCAGAAGTGTGTTCGATCTTCTGTGCAACGGCCAACCCGGTCGAGGTCGTACTGGCAAGGAGCGAACAAGGGCAGGGCGTGCTTGGCGTCATCGACGGAAGTTCGCCCAAAGGAGTCGAGGGAGAAGCGGATGTGGCCTGGCGGCATGATCTGCTGCGGAAGATCGGCTACAAGCGATAGTCAGCCTGAACCGGAACAGGCCTGACTGCATGGCGCTGATTGCGATCAGGAAGTGGTGGGCGCGCGCGATGGGAATCATCTGCTGATCGCAACTCGCGCAAGAACGCGACCGGACAACGAGGTGGTTATGGCACTCACAAGCTTGATGGAATATCTCGATGAGCACAACGTCGCGTACGTTGTCATCTCCCACTCGCCCGCTTTCACGGCACAAGGGATTGCCGGGCTAACGCACATTTCAGGAAAGGAGCTGGCGAAAACTGTGATCGTCAGGCTGGACGGCAAGCTGGCGATGGCAGTTCTCCCCGCGAAATTCCACGTCGACTTGGTGCTGCTCAGAAAGGCGGTCAATGCAAAAACTGTCGCGCTGGCCACCGAAGAAGAGTTCAAGGATCGATTTCCTGAGTGCGAAACCGGCGCGATGCCTCCCTTTGGGAATATCTTCTCGCTCGATGTCTTTGCCGATGACAGCCTGGAGATGGACAAAGAGATCGCGTTCAATGCTGGGACGCACCGCGAACTGATTCGCATGGCCTGGAAAGATTTCAAGCGGCTGGTTGAACCCAAAGTCATCCGGTTTGCAGCGGGGCGTTCTGCTGAAGCAGCGTAGATCGCACGATTGTCACGTCGAACGCAAGCCCCGCTATCCAGCATAAGAGTAGTCCTGTCTCCACGGGCGGGTGTGGGCCTTCAGTTCCTTCTTACCGAAGAGAGGTATTGCGATGTCCCTTGTACTGAAAGCAACCGTATTTGCAAATGGCAGCGAGATTCCCAGGAAGTACACGTGCTGCGGCGCTGACTTGTCGCCAGCACTGATCTGGGATGGCGTCTCACCCGCAGCGCACTCGTTGGCGCTGATTGTGGATGATCCTGATGCGCCCAGAGGTACGTGGACACACTGGTTGATCTGGAACATTCCCGCCCATCTCACGGCTTTGCCAGAGGGAGTACCTGCGAAAGAAGTGCTTGAGAATGGCGCCTGTCAGGGCAGGAATGATTTCCAGCGCATCGGTTATGGTGGTCCATGCCCGCCGCCCGGCAAAGCACATCGCTACTTTTTCAGAATGTATGCACTTGACACTGCTCTCCCCCTCAAGGCAGGAGCCAGCAGAAAAGAACTGGACCGCGCTATGAAAGGGCACGTCGTGTCCCAGGCGGAATGGATGGGTACCTACAGGCGCTAACCTGGCTTCTTGAGCCGTGACATACAGTTTTTCCATCCCGACGCCAGCTGGATTCCCATAGCCTTCGAGGTGGATAACCTTACCACTGCGCTCGAAGGAAAAGAAATCCCGAAATCCCCGAACAGTCCAGGCGAGGGAATCATGGTGGCAATGATCCTCGACAATGGTGCCTCTATTGAACTGCTGCAGTTTATACCGCCGGTGAAATCGAGGTAAGACTGCCTCGAGATTCGCTCTCTGTAGGAAAGTCGTGCGCGAATTCCGTGTTTTGGATGTATCGTCGCCAATCCGTCAGTTATGTTTCAGTAAACAGTAATGCGTGAGAATCGAGATTTCCGATGGGCGACAGACTAGGTGCGCATCGATATATGGATCAGAGTGTTACGTTGGGCGTCTTTGTGCCTGGATTGTGCCTAGGAATCTCGCTTCTGGCGATTTGAGCGATTGTGGCGATTCTGGAATCAGCAACTTGCGTGTTTGCAACAGCGGCTAAGGTTCGACCCTCCTCCCGGCACCAGAGCTAAACTTATTTAGATTCAGCAGTTTACAAAATGGCAAAATCGTTTGTGCCAACAATGTGGCAGGATTGCGCCAAGACTTCCTCTTTCCGGTATCACAATACACGACGGTTTGAGTTGGGAGTTTTGTCGCTCGACGGCAGAATAGATACAACGAGCTTTCCGATCGATTCCGTTCTAGAGCTTCCTTAGTTTTTCGGCACACTTCTTGCGCAGCTGCTGGCGCACGATAATGCGAACTCGCGATCACGCCGCCCGGGTTGATGGATGCCGGATCCCTGCCTATCGAAATGAAAATGGTAGATAGTAGCTGTGGTTGAAGCTGCCGCGCCGGCACCGCCTGGGATGAAACGAATTAGCCTCCTACCGATTCGATTAGCCGGGCACCTGTCGAGTGATCGGCAACTCGGAAGTAGCACCGAAAACGAGCCACTTCCGGATTGCCGACGATACGCCCGAATCACGGATGGGCTAAGTCGTCATTAAGACGCTGCTCTTTTTCAGCTTCTGGCTGGCCCCGTGGATTCGCGAACGACGAGTTTCGGTTCCACGACAATCTCGTCGCGTGGCGAAACTGTGTTATGGAGGCGATTCAGCAGGCTCTGCGTGGCAATCCGACCGATCTCCTCGAGCGGTTGGTTGATCGTTGTCAACCGCGGCAAGGTGAATGCAGCCGCCTTAATGTCGTCAAAACCGATGACCGAGACGTCCTCGGGCACGCGCAGGTTGAAGTCCTTCAGGGTGCGAATCGCCCCCATGGCCGATATATCGTTGAAGGCGACAAGCGCGGTAAACCGCTGTTTGGCAGCCAGCAGCTTTTGCACGACGCTAAACCCAAGTTCCGGCGAGGTCATGTCGCGGTCGAGGTGCACCACCAGCTTCGGCTGAATCTCAATGCCCATTCGCTTCGCCACTTCAACCAAGTGGTTCCAGCGCTCTTCGGAGTCAGAGCTGAACGGCATGCCGCGCATGAACGCGATTCTGCGATGCCCCAGTCCGTAGAGATGTCCCAGAGCGAGCTCAGCGGCCCGCGCGTGATCGAGCACCACGTTGGTGACGCCGTCAATATGCCGGTGGCCCGCCACAGCCACTACCGGAATCGAAACAGGATGCTCGAGATGGGTATCGACCGCAATGAGCCCTTGCGCTCCGCGCGAAACCAGCATCCGAGTGTAGTCCTCAATCAGATTCTTGTTGTGCCGGTGATGAGCCGTGAAGTAGAAATACCCCGCCTGGATTAGCTGATCTCCGATGCCGCTCATCACCTCTGTGTGATATCCCTCGCCCAAGCCCGGCACCAGGATGCCAATCGTCAAGGTCCTGCGGTTGCGCAGCGAACGCGCCAGAAGATTTGGCTGGTAGTTCATCTTTTTGGCGGCCGCCTTGATGCGATCGCGCGTCGCCTGGGGAATCGATCGCCCAGGTACGTCATTCATGACGACCGATACTGTTGCTGGATTGAGCCCAAGATGCTCAGCAACCTGCTTCAGGGTCGCTGTCTGGTGAACCCGGGGTTTTGTACCGTCTTGGGATTTCTTGCTGCTCGCGGAGTCCTTCATCTCGTCTTTCAAATTTCTCTTGAACTGATTATATTGCCGGCATTACAACGCTCGGGGCATCGCGGCTGCGCCCCTTACCGACTCGTCGAGTGAGGCGATTAGAAAAGAGACAAACGCTTGCCTTCTAGATCATAAGCGCGCTTGCACATTCTGGCAAGGGTTGGGCTCTCAAGCGAAAGCGGCTTTTTCGCTAATCGCAGGAGCCGAAATCCTCCTAAGAGGGTTGAATATTTTATGAAGATTCAGCAAGCACTGGATTGGATGTTCCCACCGGCTGCAGGCGCCGAAAAGTCAGCACAATCAGCATGATCATACCCAGCCCCGCGACCACCGGAACCGCCAGTCCACAGCGCAGCGAATGATAGTGCGCCGATACCAACCCCGTGATCCAAGGAAAAATCGCCGCCCCGATGCCACCCATCGCAAAAAACCATCCTTTTGGCGACAGCTCCAGTAAATAGGACAGTGAAAGCGGGTAGAGGGGACCAACAAATGCGCCCGCAGCGCCAGCAACGAGAAAAATCACCCAGGGATGAGGGAATGCAATCAAGAGGATCGTTGACAGAGTCACGCCAGCGCTGCCCCACATCATCACCTTCCGGCCCCCAACCTTGGTGAGCAATCGGGTCGAGAAGGCGAGCCTGCTAAGCATTTCACCAAGCCAGAAGATTGAGGTCGCAAGAGCGGCTCCCGCCAGGTCGCGAATTCCTGCGCGGTGAGAATAGGTTGTCAGCCAGCCGCTCAGCACCGCCTCCACGCCCACGAAACTCATTGCCAGCACCAGGAGGATGGAGAAGACGGTTTGAACGGATCGGTTCAGTCTTTGGGTTCTCTGCACAAGTGCAGCTGCCGGCCCTTGCCGCTCAACCAGAATCACCCACACAAACATGGCGAGAAACAAGATGAGCATCATCAGGAAGACAGAACCAAAGTCTCCGCGATGCAAGAGCGGCAGAATGCAAACCGGACCGGCTGTCGCTCCGGCCGACCAAGCGAAGCTCAACCAAACTAGCTTGGTGGCGCGAAGACTTCCCCAGCGATCGGAAAAGAACAGGCTGGTTGAAGTTATCGCTATGCCGAGGCCCAAGCCGTAAAAAAAGAAGGCGACATATGCGAACTGCTTTTCACCAACAACAAGTGCACACAGAGTGGCAACCAGCAGGCCATAGCCGATTGCCATCGAGCGAACGCGATTCATCCCTGTAACAAGCGCGCCCAGCCCTGAAGCAAAGAACTGAAGGAACATGAGAAAGCCCGCTTGATCGTCGCGCAATCCCCATCGCTGCGAGAGGGCAGGCAGAATCACCCCCAGCATCACCGTTCCTGCGCCGGTCAAGCTCGATCCCACGCTCAATACTATGGTTGATGTACGATTCAGCAGTGGCAAGGAGTTTATCAAAGCGGTGGGATTGATCGCGGACTCCTCGCCTTCCGCGTTCCGCAGAGCAAACCTTGGGCCTCTTCGTAGAACCCCGAAATTCATCTTGCTTTCCTCTCGCAGCGCTCCAATGCCTCAGACATCGATCAATGTCCCGCAAACAATCGATTGACTTATCTTGGATGCAGTGTAGTACTCCGGGGCCCGCCGTAGAGAAGTTCAACGTGGAAACTATGAGCGGGGCGTGGCGCTGATCGATACTAACCGGGACGGCCGGGATAGGGCAGAAGTCTTTTGGCCGGACGGGAAGGTGGAGGCGTTCACTAACCTGGCTGCCGATCGTTTCTATTCTGTGTGGGAAGGCGCTGGAACCGGCATGTCTCCGCTCTCCCCGTTCCAGGGTCGAAGTCAAGCAATGGCTTCCGTTCCGGCAATTACCTGGCAGCCGGAGCGCCGGGCGCTTCCGCCGTTGGATGAAGCTTCTTGAAGGTCGTATCGTCGGCGGTTTTCACCAGGCTGCGGGTTTTGTCAAACTCGATCTTTGCCTCGTCTTTCCTCCCCATTTCCTGGTAAAACCGCCCCAGGCGCCAGTGCACATTCTGGTCGTGGGGGTTTAGCGTTTCGGCAGTCTTAAGTTCCCGCAAGGCCTCGTCCTGGCGGCCCGCGTTGCCATACAGGATACCTAAGTCAAGGTGCGCCAGTTCAATCCTGGGGTCGATCTGGATGGACTTCTCAAGCAGCGGAAGTGCAGGCTCGGGCTGGCCCAATATCATCTCGGTGTCTCCCAGATAAGCCATGGCCTGTCCGTGCTCCGGATTGTTGGCCAATTCAGCCTGGAACTCCTGGGCCGCCTCTTCGTATTGCTTCAGACGCCACAGCAAGTAGCCGAGGCCGAAGTGCACGTCGGGCTCCCTCGGATTGGCTTTCTCTGCATCACGGAACTCCTGGACGGCGTCACCAGTGTTCTTCAACTCATCCTGCGCCTCGCCGGCCAGCATATCGGCCTCGGCCGACTCCGCGTTCAGCATCAGAATCTGATGATAGGTATCCAGAACGCATTGGTACTGCTTCGACCATAGGCAACTGTGCGCCAAAGCCAGGCGTAACGGGAGATTCTGCGGATCGTGAGCAGCGGCCTGTTTTAGATAAGGAGCCGCCGCGGCGTATTCCTCCAGCCCATAATGGGCCATCCCCAGGAGCATGGTCAGCCGCTGCGCCTCGCTTGAACCTGGAGGCTCGTTCTTGAGCAGCATCTTGAATTCCACAATGGCCTGCTTTGGTTCGCCGCCCTTGAAGAGCGCGAGACCAAGATCCAGCCGCAGGCCGGGAATCGCCGGATTCAGCGCCAGGGCCCTGCGGTAGAAGAGCACGGCCTCCTTGTAGTGATCTTGGCGCGCTTCCAGGAGGCCCAGGTGAGCATAAGGTTCTGGGTTCGAAGGATGAGCCTTCATGTACAAGCGCCATGCGGCCTCAGCCTCGGAGCTCTCGCCCTGCTGTTCCAGGGCAAGCGCCGTTTGCCGCTGCTGATCCGGCGCCGCCGCCTGCCCCATGCAGTGCGCGGCGATTATCGCCAGTGTCATCGCCAGTATCAGGCAGATTCTCTGCCGCATTGCGTGTCTCAATCTTGCTTCTTATCCATATTATTTGAAGCCGCGCGTTCTCGCCCGCCACAAATGAAAAGGGCGCGACAGACAACGGTCTGCCGCGCCCTGGTTGTGTGTGAAGGTTTAGAACTCGATCTTCCCTCCGAACTGCATTGTGCGCGGATCAGAGGTACTGGTGACCTGACCGAAGTTACCACTAGGATATCCTGTGCTAACCCCGCTCCACTCGGTGTGGTTGAAGGTGTTAAACGACTCGAACCGGAGCTCCAGCTTCGCCCGCTCGCTTGGCGTCAAGCCAAACGTCTTGAACAGGCTCAGGTTGGTATTCTCCAATCCGGGAAGGTACACGGCGTCCTTGCCGACGTTGCCCCAACCATTGCTCGCCCCTCCAGCCCAGGGAGCTGTGGGAGCGGAGAAGTTGCCGGTAAACCACTGCGCACGCGTCTTGGTCCTGGTTATCTTGCCCGTCAGGTTCGGACGATTGCTTGTCCCGCCGCCGAGCCCGATTGTGTCCGCACCACCCCAGGTGACGGCCTGCGGGATTCCGCTTTCCGCAATCGTCTCGCCGGAGATGGTCCATCCTCCCAGCACATTGCGTTCCAGCGAACTACCGGAATGCAGGAAGAACGGGGCATTGTAGATATAGTTGGCGGTGAAAATATTGCGCCGGTCATAGGTTCCCGAACCGCGGTCGTACTTAATGTCGTACGGGTTGGACAAGTCTTGCTGCAGATCGTCGCTTTGAATATCGATCTCATGCGACCCGGTATAGCCCAGGTTCAGAGTCAGGCCGTGCTTATTCGCCATGTTGACGGCCACCTGCAGGGAGTTGTAGTTGAAGTTGGTCGAGTTGTCGTCTTCATCGATGCCGGCAAAACCAGGGTAGTTTCTGTACAGGTTGGCTTGGGCGCCCCCGGCGACCGCCTGGCGCTGGGTACTGTTCAGCGGCAGTGTATTGACCTGGCGCTTGACGTCCTGGTCCCAGCCACCGGTTCCGACGTACTGAACCGCGGCAACGATGGCAGGCGCAAGCTGGTCCTGAATCCCCAGACTGTATTGCGCTGTGCCCGGATTCGGATAGTAATAGGCAAGGGTTCCCATGCTGGCCGGGAAGATGGGCGTTGAGGCAGTCGCGCCGTTGAGAACGCTCGTGCTGGGATTGGTGAAGTAAACGCTGTTCGCCGCCGGCTTGTAAGCGAAAGGAGGATTTGTGTCTGTTCCGTAGATGTCGTTGCCCTGCACGCGCTCGTAGAAAGTTCCGAAGCCGCCGCGCAGAACCGTTTTGCCGTTGCCAAACAGATCGTAGGCGAAGCCGATACGAGGCTGCCACGTCTTGTAGTCGTTCTGGACGACGGCGCGCGGGAAGCCGTTCACGC
>JBKQKT010000285.1:0-3913 GCA_052147365.1 Candidatus Korobacteraceae bacterium
ATGTGTTGACTCACGGTCGACTGCGACAAGTTAAGTTGCTCACTCGCTCTTGTGAACCCACGAGATCTGGCCGCCACTCGAAAAACACGAAGCTGTTGAAAATCCATCGTTAATACCTATTAAATCATACGGCATATCCATCTGGGCAGATGAAGACGATTGCGCTAGTGTAGTCCGTCACAAATAGAGTCATTTATATATCGAGGCTACTTATGATGAGGAGACCTCGATATGCGCAGTGCCAAGCCAATAGTTTTGGATGAACAGAGCCGTCGCACTCTGGAACGTCAGGCGCGGGAGCGTTCGACCGCTGCTCGTGTTGTCTTGCGCAGTCGCATCGTGCTGCTTGCTGCTGATGGGTTTCAAAACAAGCAGATTGCAGCGCAGATGGCGGTAGCGCCGAGGATGGTTGCCCTGTGGCGCGCCCGCTTTATCAAGTTGGGCGCCGACGGCCTTCTGAAGGATGCCCCAAGGCCGGGACGGAATCCTTCGATTCCTGCAACGGTAGTTTCTCAGGTGATCGAAAAGACAACGCAGAACAGACCCGCTAACGCCACGCACTGGTCGCGCAGCACGATGGCCCGTGAGATGGGCATATCGGACTCTACAGTGGGACGCATCTGGCGAGCCAATGGCCTCAAGCCGCATCGCGTTGACAGCTTCAAGGTAAGTAACGATCCCGAGTTCGCAAGCAAACTCGAAGCCATCGTCGGTCTCTATCTCAATCCGCCGGAACATGCGCTTGTGTTATCGGTGGATGAGAAGAGTCAGATACAGGCTCTGGATCGAACCCAGCCCGGACTGCCGCTGAAGAAAGGTCGCGGCCAGACCATGACGCATGATTACAAGCGCAACGGAACGACAACCTTGTTTGCCGCGCTGAACAGCGCCAATGGCGAGGTCTATGGCCTGTGCCAACAGAAGCACCACCATCAGGAGTGGCTCAGGTTTCTGCGCATGATCGATCAGACAGTACCCGCCGACAAGGAAATCTATCTGATCTGCGATAACTATTCGACACACAAGCATGAACGCGCGCAACGCTGGTTGGAGTCGCACAAGCGATTCCACGTCCGCTTCACACCTACATCATCCTCATGGCTCAACATGGTGGAACGCTTCTTCCGCGACCTGACCCAAAACCAGCTCAGGCGCGGAGTCTTCCTGGACCTCGAACAGTTGATTATGGCCATCGGAGAATACATCGACGGCCATAACCAGAATCCGAAGCCCTTTATCTGGACCGCCAAAGCCTCGGACATCCTCGAAAAAGTAACCCGCGCTCGAACCTCGCTGAATAAACGACTATCTGCGTGACGGACTACACTACCATAGGTGGCTAATCATGCAATGGCAAAATGACGATCAACTGTTCGATCTGATCTTAAGCACGCTCTACACCCCTGTGGTAGGCGACCTGCTCGATAGTTTGGGGTTCTGGCACCAGTTTTTACCGCCAGAGATTCAACCGCTGCATATTGGCATGAAACTAGCAGGGCGCGCGATGCCTGTTCAAATTGCAGATTCGTGGGGGGTTCAGGAGCATCCATTCGGACGGTTAACGGACGCCTTGGATCAAATCAAAACGTCTGAGGTTTACATCGCAACGGGGGGATCGCTGAATTGCGCCGCCTGGGGAGAAATCCTTACGGCAACAGCGCGTATGCGCGGAGGCGCGGGAGCAATTATCGACGGCTATCATCGCGATACCCCGCGTGTTCTGGAGCAGAACTGGCCCGTCTTCAGCCGGGGTCGGTATGCTCAGGATGCAGGCGTGCGGAGCAGCGTCGTCGATTTTCGTTGCCCCATTGAGATTGCCAGCGTAAGCATTAGGCTTGGAGACCTCGTCTTCGGCGATTTAGATGGAACGGTGATAATTCCGAAAAGAGTCGAAGAGGAGGTCATCCTTGGTTCCCTCAAGAAAGCTCGCGGCGAGAAGCTCGTCCGCAAAGAGATTGAAGCTGGAGCCTCGAGCGCTGAGACTTTTGCGAAGTACGGCATCCTCTAATGGCTTCAAATCATGCAGAAAGCCTTTCGCATTCAGGAATTGGACAATGTGGCGACCTTGTTAACCGATATCGCGGAGGAAGACATACAGATCATCGGCCAGCCGCTGGCCAGCAGATCCTGATTCTCCTTGACCGCCATCCATGGAAGTTGAGCAGGGCTTTCAGCCCGCGAAATCCAATGAAAATCGCATCGGCTTCCACTGATAATTCATAGCGGCTAGGAGTGGCGAGATCGAAAAGACATTGGAGAAACTTAAGCCGAATGTAAGTTTGATCCGGAGCGTGTGTGATCGAGCGAATTAATGGTGCGTTGCCTCTCCCCTTGTGGGAGCGGCGATAGCCCGCGACCCAGGTTAATGTAGGCCCGGCACGTTCGCCATTCCCACCAGGAGGAAGGCGACGCACTATCGGATAGCGAGAGTCGATGTCCATAAGTAGAGACTGGCCATCGTCGTAGCTGACATTGAATTCAACGACGAGTTTCAATTTGAGCGACGCTCGTACGGTAGTAATGCTGAGCAGTTGCCGGTGCTGTCGGAATATGCCCCCTTCGCTTAGTCCGGATAAGTGAGAGCACTCGGTTTTGATGACGCATATAAATTGCCATATACCACAGGGATGTAGATAGGCGACAAGAGGATATGGAAAATCCCTTGAAGTATTTTGCCGAGTTGCGGGATCCGCGGGTGGAGCGGAACCCGGAACATTTGCTGGAAGAGATCTTTTTAGTCTCGAGAGCCGCCGTGTTGACTGGGGCTGAGAGTCGGAATTTGTCAAATCGATCATTGCCATCGGCTCAATCTATTGTATAAATCCAAAAGAAAACTACACTAAAGACGTCTGAGATCGTCGATAAGTTCTCTATAGAAATCACCCTGTTCTTGACCGGAGATGGAAAGATGACGATGAACAATTCCCTTACTCACGACGATATCGCGAACTACGACCGCGATGGATTCGTGCTAATTGAAAATGTCTTCACCCAACCTGAGATTCAAGCCATGCTTGCGGAGATTGAAGGAGGCCATGGCATCGACGAGAACACACGAGTCAGATTGGATGCGGGTGGCAAGAAGACCAAGCTTGCAATCTGGCACAAACTTGACGATGACATCTGGGGCGCGGTTACCACATCGCCACGGCTCGTGAACAATGTTCGTGTACTGCTTCGTCAAGAAGTTGCCTTTTTTCACGGCAAGGTGATGTTAAAGGAATCACACACGGGCGGAGCTTGGGAGTGGCACCAAGACTATGGCTATTGGTATGATCAAGGGTTCGTTTACCCACGCATGTTGAGCGCTTTTATCGCGCTAGACCCCGCTACGAAGGACAATGGATGTCTTCAGGTGTTGAAAGGATCGCACCAGATGGGACGTTTGAATCATATACAAATCGGCTCACAGTCTGGGGTGGAAAAATCGCGCATCGAGAAGGTGGAACCACTCTTCACGCGCTTGCACTGCGAGATGTCACCCGGCTCAGTCCTTTACTTCGACGCAAACCTAGTACATACATCTGGGCCAAATGAATCGGCGCATAATCGTAGATCGTTGATTATCGCTTACACAGCACTCGGAAATCCTCAGATTGGAACGCAGGAGACTGCCTCACTTGTGCGTTGTCCGGTGAGCGGAGAGGGGGCGATTTTGACGAGCGCGACCTCTACTCGCAGGTAGGTCACTGCCCCCATATGTGGTGCAGTGTGGCCTTTGCCAGTCAGTCAATCTGGGGGCAGGCATTTTCGGGAAGGACAAGAGAATGTCGTTGGCAGATTATTAGCAGTGAAGAAAGTTGCGTCGAACATCTACAGTAGGACCCATCGGCATGACTCTCAGCCCGCAGTATGCCAGCGACTGTAGTTTGCTAAGTACCGTTGAACGGTTGGTCCGTTGGTCCTGGGTGAC
>JBKQKT010000286.1:0-4190 GCA_052147365.1 Candidatus Korobacteraceae bacterium
GTACACGCTGAGCCACATGAATCTGGACCCGCAACAGCACGCCAAGGTGTCGCTCGGCTATTACGATGCTGGGCACATGATGTACATCAAGACCGAGTCGCTAGACCGCTTGCATCAGGATGTATCGGGATTCTTGGTAAACGCGCTGAAATAGCGGGCCGCGGAATTAAAATGAAACCCATCCGCCTGTCACTTCACGCACTCCAGCAACTGCAGTTCCGGGGCGCTAGCGATCTTGAGGTGATGGAGACAGTTCGAACTGCCCCTTGGTACCCAGCGGACAATGGCCGGTGGGAGTGCCGTATGGACATCGTCTTCAGTGCGATTTGGAATGGGAAGCACTACACAACCAAGCAGGTGCGGCCGATCTTCGTTGAGGAACCGCACGAAATCGTGGTTGTAACGGTTTACGTGTACTATTTCTAAGGAGCTGTCATGCGGATCACCTACGACCAGGAAGTAGATGCGCTGTACATCCGCTTTACGGAAACTACGGTCACGACTAAACATCTGGCCGAAGGCATCGCTGCCGACTACGACGCCGAAGGCCATCTCGCTGGCCTGGAGATCCTGGACGCGATGAAGCGTCTGGGCAATCCAAGAGTCTTCAAGCAAGTGACGCTGGAGGACGTAGGGATTGCGCATTAACGGACTTGGTTGATGGTCATCCTTCAATCGTACCGCTCGAACACAATCTGCTTGCGGTCCCAGCCCATCTCACTCTTCAGCAGCTCGCGGTTGGCGTTCACCATCTGATGCAAACCGCAGACATAGGCTTGCATGTCGCTGCGCCCCGCGACAATCTGGCGCACATGGTCCTGCACATAGCCACGGCAGCCGTGCCAATCATCGCCGCAGCGGCTCAGCGTCGGCACATAGTGGAAATTCGGATTCTCGTGCTCAATCTGCTCGAACTCGTCGCGGTAGTAGATGCTGTGCTCGTGGCGGGTGCCGTACACCAGCCAAAACTCGTGTCCGCGATTACGCTCCGGCTTCTCGAAGAGCCAATGCACCATGCCGCGAATCGGCGCGACCCCAGTGCCGGTGGCGATGAAGATGGAATCCTTACGCGGCTCGCGTAGGGTGAACAGCCCGTGCGGGCCGTGGAACTCGACCATCGCGCCTTCTTCCAGATCGCACAGCCAGTTCGACAGAAAGCCCTCGCCAATGCGGTTCAGGCAGAGATCAATGGTCGGGTTGCAGCGTGGTGGAGAGGCGATGGAATACGCTCTCGTATGTTCCTTGCCGTCCGGCTTCGGGTGTTTGATGGAGACGAACTGCCCGGGCGTGAAACGAAACTCGTCCACTCCTTCTACCGTCAGTTCAAGGTGCCTGGTCTGCGGCGATAACAGAATGGACTTGGTTAGACGGGCAGTAAACATCTGCCGCTGGACGGTCGAGCGCTCTTGAGTTTGTATTTCCACGATCTAATCGTTTAGATGCGCCGGGCTGGTGATCGACGCGCCCGTTTGCGCGGAGGAACACAGAGAAAGAATGGGACAATTCACGCCAGACCGGGGGCGCATTACTCAGAGAGTCAAACTGTAGCGGCAACCGGCAGTTCGGGATGGCGCTTGGAGCCCGCTTTGCGCGCAACATTAACGGCCGGAGGGAAGCTGTCACTGAGTTGGAGTTTGGCTGACTCTACCTGCTCTTCTGTGGGTGGGCCGACTTGAATCACAACATTGCTGTTGGGCTCGGACCCAAGCTGGAAGAAGTTCTGGTTCAACATGATCGACTCCAGCAAGTGCCCCAGGTCGCGGGAATGAAAACCATTGCTAAAGCACGGGCCACTGGACCAACCGGGGTTGACGGAGTAATTGCAGATCAAGCTGGAGTAGCCGTGCGGAGTCGAGCGCCACATCTTCAGGCACTCTACGGAACGGTCGACTCCGACGTGGTATTCGATCTGGACGAGGCCAGCCGACTGTCCTTGTAGCAGGTCTTTCCAGTTCAGCACTACGGCGCTTTCCAGAATCCGGTCGAGCTTGACGTCGCGTACAACTGGTGGCTGGGGAGTTGTAGTCATCGTTTCTCCATCAATGATTTGGTCATCTGACCGGATGTGTGATCCTTATCCGGCTTTTTCGACGGGGTTGATGTCGCCAGAGACTGGCAAAGGATCTTCCGCTGGAGCGTCCTGCGCTTGGAACCCATTCCGCCTCTTCGCGCTGGCAATCCGGAAACCGGCTTCGACAAATCCGTTCCTCTGCGGCAGCGACTCGCAGCCCTGCTTCATGGCTTTGCGCATCGCGTCACCCCATTCCATGCCTGCAACTTCCGGCACATACGAGCCCGGAGCCGGATGGAGCGAGATATAGTCCGGCTTGCCCACCAGAAAGGCGACGATCTGGCCTGGACTGTCTTTCTTGATCTCATCACGAAGTGCCAGCGCACCACCATAGTCCTTACGAATGTCAATCAGCACCATGTCATAACGGTCGCGATGCCAGATTGACGCTGCCTCATCCAGGTCACCGGCGCCGATCATCTCAACGCCGTGCAACGCCATGATTTTCTTACGCAGCGCACGCCTCTCCGGATTTGAATCCATAACAAGCGCGCACTTCTTGAACTGGATGGTATTAGCGCCCAGGTTCGATGCTGTTATCATCAGGCTCCTTCAACCCTTAGGCGCGGACGGCTTTTGGCTTAGCTTCACTCACGGTCACGGTAGCGCCACCAAGAGTCGAACCGTTCAAACCCAGCAGGGCCTCGCGCGCTTCTTTGTCGCTTTCCATTTCGACGAACGCGAAACCGCGCGAACGCCCGGTATCACGATCCTTGATAATGTTGACGTTCTGGACCGCTCCGTAAACCGTAAACGCGCTGCGCAGTTCATCCTCGGTGGTGCCGGGATCCATTTTCCCAACAAATATGTTTTTCATTTTTCACCTTTGAGAAGCGTGCCGGAGACTCTGGAGGACACAAAAACAAGCTTCGCCCTGGCAAAGACGGGCCGTCGCTTTCTTAGAAGAGCACTTGTGAGGGGAGCTTAAGGGTGAGCCTTCCTGGTTTCGAGAAGGCGCTACAAATTGTGGCTGGCGGCTTGCCCACTGATTCGAGTATACGCCCTCTCCCGGCAAACTCCTATTCCACCGTTACCGACTTCGCCAGATTCCGCGGTTGGTCCACGTCGCAGCCGCGACGCACGGCGATGTGGTACGCCAGCAACTGGCACGGCACCACTTCGAGAATCGGCGAAAGCAATTCCGGCGCCTCCGGAACGTAGAGCACGTGGTCGGCCGCTTCACGGATATCCTCGTCGCCCTCGGTAGCGATGGCGATGACCGTCCCCGAGCGCGCTTTCACTTCCTTCAGGTTCGAAAGCGTCTTCTCGTAGCGCAGGACTGAGCCGGGATCGTTGAGATCACGCGTCGCCATGATGACCACCGGAAGCTCTTCGTCAATCAGCGCGTTGGGGCCGTGCTTCATTTCGCCCGCCGGATAGCCCTCGGCGTGAATGTAGGAAATCTCCTTGAGCTTCAACGCGCCTTCCAGCGCAATCGGGTAGTGCACGCCGCGACCGAGGAAAAGAAAATCGTGAGCGCGGTGATACTCCTTGGCAAGGTCTTCCGTGTCCTCATCGCGCGTCAGTAGGGTCTCCAACTTCCCCGGGATGCGCGTCAGTTCGGTGAGTAGCTGTTTCGAGTCCTCACTATCCAAAGTGCCGCGCACCTGCCCAAGGTACACGGCGAACAGGAACAGCGCGGTCAATTGCGCCGTGAACGCTTTGGTCGATGCAACGCCGATCTCCGGCCCGGCGTGGGTGTAGATGGTGCCATTGGCCTCGCGCGCGATCATGGAGCCCACCACGTTGCAGATGCCCAGTGTCTTCGAGCCCTTGGCGCGCGACTCGCGCATGGCCGCAATAGTGTCGGCGGTTTCGCCGGACTGGGTGATGAGAATCGCCAGATCGTCCGGGCCGTTGAGCGGATCGCGATAGCGAAACTCGCTGGCGTAGTCCACCTCCACCGGCAGCTTGGCCAGCCGCTCGATCATGAACTTGCCTGCCAGTCCCGCGTGCCAACTGGTGCCGCAAGCCGCGATGTAAACCTTTTCCAGCTTGCGGAAGTCGGCCTCGGTGATGTCCATCTCGTCGAGGAACACCTTGCCGGTGTCGAGCGAGACGCGCCCCAGTGTGGTATCACGCACGGCCCGCGGCTGCTCGTAGATTTCCTTTAGCATGA
>JBKQKT010000287.1:0-5764 GCA_052147365.1 Candidatus Korobacteraceae bacterium
TGCTGCCCAGGAACTTGCGCTTGCGGTCAATGCGCACGTAGAGCACGTTCTTCTGGTCGTATTCGAACTCGACCCACGAGCCCCGGTAGGGGATGATCTTGCCCAGGAAGTAGGTGCGGTTGTTGGCCGTTTCGAAGAAGACGCCCGGCGAGCGGTGCAACTGGCTGACGATGACGCGCTCGGTGCCGTTGATGATGAAGGTACCGTTGGCGGTCATCAGCGGGATGTCGCCAAAGAAAACCTCCTGCTCCTTCATGTCACGGATGGAGCGGTTGCCGGTGTCCGGGTCCTTGTCGTAGATGGTCAACCGCATCGTGACCTTCAGCGGAGCGGAGTAGGTCATACCGCGCTCTTCGCATTCAGCCACGTCATACTTCAGTTGCAGGCCAACCGGGTCGCCGCACTTGTTGCAAAAATCAGGCGTGTTGGCGTTGTAAGTGCCGCACTTGCCGCAGAGCACATCCCCAAGATGGAAGGGGTCGGTCTTCACCGTCGCGCCGCAATTGCGGCATGTGGTGCGCAGGTGGTTCAGTCCCTTGAGGTGTCCGCACTTGCATTCCCAGTTGCCGATGGCGAACTCGACAAAGTCCAACTGGGAAACGTTGCGGAAATCGGTGATAGGGAACACCGACTGAAAGACCGCCTGCAAGCCCGCGTCGTCGCGTTCGCTCGGCAGCGCATCCATCTGCAGGAAGCGGTCGTAAGAGCGCTTCTGCACCTCGATCAGATTCGGGATCTGAATGGTCGCCGGAATTTTGGAAAAATCGAATCGCTTTCGATTGGCAGTTTTCTGTTGCGCCATGTATAAAGCTCCTCAGTCAGTGCCGGCCGCTCACGCGGGGCCATGCCCGCCGCTGCGGGACAATGCGGAAATTCGATGTGGATACCTGCTATCGCACGGTAAAGGTCGAGGCCCAGGAAGAAGTTGCCGTCCGTATTTCACGCAAAAGACAGACGCGCCTGCAGGGACAGTACTCCCCGTAAGCGCCGCTTGAGGCGTCGTGCAATCCCGTGACCATTTGATCCGGGAATTCGGCACGTAACGTGCCGCCATGTTCTCTGCTTCCCGCGCCAGTATTTTCAGGCCTTGTCTTCAGCCGGCTCAACCATCGCGTCTGAGCTGACGCGACTCTGGTTGCGCTTGCCGCCTGCCACTTAATTGTTTGATGGTCCGAACCCACCTTTGGATTCGCCCCTCAACGATGCCCGGGAATTCTCGCGGCTCCTGCTGCCAAAACCGCTCACTTCCTCGGCTTCATCGCGCCTCTCCACGGCTGCTCCAACGTGAAGAGGAACGTGCCGCCGCCCGTCTCCGCAGGCGACAGCAGCCATGACCCCGGTTCAGCGTAACCGGAGCGCTAGCCCCGTTCCGTCACCGGAGCCGGGGCGTGATCCTACTTCACCTCGACGGTTGCGCCCGCTTCGGTGAATTTCTTCTTGATGGTCTCGGCTTCTTCCTTCGAGATGCCTTCCTTGACAGTCTTCGGGGCGCCATCGACCAGATCTTTGGCTTCCTTCAGACCCAGGCTGGTGACCTCACGGACAGCCTTGATTACGTTGATCTTGTTCGCGCCCACCGCCGTCAGGACGACCGCAAACTCGGTCTTCTCTTCAGCCGGGGCTGCCGCAGCAGCGCCCGCACCGGCGGCGCCTACCATCGCGACCGGGGCCGCAGCCGCAGCCGAGACGCCAAGGCGCTCTTCCAATTTCTTCACCAGGGCCGCCGCATCCAAAAGCGTCAACCCTACGATTTGCTCTTCCAACTGCTGCAGATCCGCCATGTAGTTCTCCACCTATTCGTTATTCGTTGTGTTGATTTCGTTATCGTCCCTGAGGTTTCCAATGTGCCCGCCGCATGCCAGACTCACGCAGGTGCACCCCTCACAACGGATAACGCAATCTCTTCGGAAGCGCTTTCGAGCTTCCAAATCTGTTGAAGGATCGGTAGAGCGAGCCTTCAGGCCCGCGAAAATGCCTACCGCCTCTTTCTCGTTTCTGGTATCGAGATCTGGGATCTCGATACCAGAAACAACATCAAACTCGGCCGCGGAACGCTGGCCTGAAGGCCAGCTCCACCCGCTCGGGTATCCCACCGCGCCCGCTCTCGGACGTACGGTGGAAAACCAAAAAACCTAGGCCTGCGCCTCGACCGGAGCTATTTCCGCAGCCGCCGGCGTCGCGTCGCCGCCAAATTTGCCCTGCTCCACACCCTGATTCAGCACCACAGCCATGTTGCGGCCTACCGCGTTGATTGCGGTCACCAGACGCTGTGCCGGAGCGTTCATCAGGAAGAGCAGCTTGGAGTAAATCTCTTCCTTCGACGGCATGCTGGCCAGCGCGTCAATGTCCTTGATCGCGATGACCCGGCCTTCCACGATGCCGGCCTTGAAGGTGTACTCCGGATTGTCCTTTGCGTACTTGCTGAGCGCCTTGGCCAGGGCGACCGGATCGCCGCTGGTGTAGGCAATCGAGGTCACGCCGGCGAGGTCCTTCATCGCCTGCTCGACCTGCGTGCCCTTCGCTGCGCGCTCGGCCAGCGTGTTTTTCACCACGCGATAGCGTCCGCCCGCGATTCGCACTATCTTGCGAAGCTCGAAATCCTTCTCGACGGTGAGCTTGCTGAACGTACCCACGATGGCGTGGTTTGCGCTCTGGAGCTCTTCTGTGAGCTTTTCAACCTGTTCGATCTTCTTTGCTTTCGTGACAGCCATGTTCGAATCCTTGTTCTTGCTGCGCTTCGTGGCGCCAGCGGATTTTTCGGGTCAGCAAAACGCTCTAGCCGCGCGCAGCAGCTTCCACGGGCGCCGTGTCAATCGGGACACCGGGCCCCATGGTCGAACTGAGGTAGCAACCGTTGATGTACTTGCCCTTGGCAACCGTAGGCTTCGCCTTGATCACGCTGGTGATCACCGTCGCCGCATTCTCCACAAGCTTCTCAGCCGGGAACGAAATCTTGCCGACGGGCACATGCACCAGCGCTGTCTTGTCAGTGCGGAACTCCACTTTGCCGGCCTTGGTCTCTTTCACCGCTGAGGCAACGTCAAAGGTCACGGTCCCGGTCTTCGGATTGGGCATCAACCCGCGAGGGCCCAGCACCTTTCCCAGCCGGCCTACCGACTTCATCATGTCGGGCGTGGCGATAACCGCGTCGAAGTCGGTCCAGTTTTCCTTCTGGATCTTCTCCACCATGTCCTCGCCGCCTACGATGTCTGCGCCCGCCGCCTCGGCTTCGCGTACCTTTTCGCCACTGGCGATGACCAGTACCTTCTTGGACTTGCCGAGACCGTGCGGCAGAACCACGGTTCCGCGCACCATCTGGTCAGCGTGCTTGGGATCGACTCCCAGGCGCATGGTCAAGTCCACGGTCTCGTCGAACTTGGCGAATTTAACTTTCTGCAACAGCGGCACTGCGTCCTGAAGCGTGTAGGAGCGAGCTTCAACAGCCGTGCGCGCCTTTTCGATGTTCTTACCGGATTTCCTCATTGCACTCCTTGTCTTCCACCGCCAGTTCCCTGCTCTGAACCGCCGTGGTGTTTACGACTGCGGTCTGGCGACCGCGAAACTTGTACTACGCCGTTACGTCAATGCCCATGGACCGCGCGGTACCTTTCACGCTCTTCACCGCCGCGTCTATTGACGCCGCATTCAAGTCCGGCATCTTCTGCCTGGCGATGTCCAGCACCTGCTTCTCGGTGACCTTGCCGACCTTGTCCTTGTTCGGCGTACCGGACCCTTTCGCCACACCGGCGGCCCGCTTCAACAGAATCGAAGCCGGCGGCGTCTTGGTGATAAAGCTGAACGTACGATCGCTGTACACCGTCACCACGACCGGAATGATCAGCCCGTCCAGTTCCTTGGCGCTGGTCTTCGCATTGAACTGCTTGCAGAACTCCATAATGTTGATCTGCGCCTGACCGAGCGCCGGACCAACCGGAGGAGCCGGAGTGGCCTTGCCCGCTGCGATCTGCAACTTCACCGAACCTGTAGCTTTCTTTGCCATTGCTAATCCCTATCGTCCTCGCCGCGCTCAGGCGGCTGACGTTTCTTTACGAAATAACCTTTTCAACCTGCCCAAATCCAAGTTCCACAGGAGTCGAGCGCCCGAAGATGGTGACCATCACTTTCAGCGTCTCCCGATCCTCATTGACCTCGTCCACCACGCCAGTGAAGCTGGCAAACGGCCCTTCGCTGATGCGCACCGACTCGTTCTTCTCGAACTTGACCTTGAGCTTCGGCTTCTCCTTGCTGTCCCGGACGCGGTAAACAATCTGGTTGACCTCGTCTTCGGAAAGCGGAGTCGGCTGTTGCCCGGTGCCCACAAAACCCGTCACGCGCGGCGTTCCTTTCACCACGTGCCAGACATTGTCGTCCATGTCCATTTCAACCAGCACGTAACCGGGATAGAACATGCGCTCACTGGTGTATTTCTTGCCGCCGCGAACTTCAGTCACCGATTCAGTTGGGATCAGCACCCGCCCGATCCTGTGCTCGAGTTCCGGATACGCACGCACCCGCGACTCCAGTGACTCCTTCACCTTGCGCTCGAATCCCGAATAGGTGTGGATGATGTACCACTTCATATTCGGATTTTGTGCCGCAGCCTGATCGGCCGTAGCACCGGCCTCATCGCCACTCGGCTTCGTTTCGGCAACCGCCTCAGCCGCCGGCTTTGACTCCGCAGCGTCACGCTGCGTTTCAGCCACAGCGCTAGCCTGTTCAGGCCCGGTGCTATCGTTCTCCGATTTGATTTCGTCTTCTGTCATTTTTGCGAGCATTAGCGATGTGTCAAGAACTTGATCAGGCGGTCAAGCGACGTCCCGAGGAGCTTGTCGATGACCGCAAAGTAAAGGCCAAACAGGAAAACCGTGATGATGACCACTGTGGTCGTGCCCTGTACTTCTTTGCGCGATGGCGTGGTGACCTTGCGCATCTCAGTGCGCACGTCGCTGTAGAAACTCTTGGCACGCTGCGGCCAGGCTTTGACCCTGGTCACAAAACTGTTGTCATCGATCCGTTCGACGATTGCCGACTTCGCCATCTGATACCTGTTTCCGGCGCTCGCGCGCGCCACCTTCTGCTTCCAAATCCTGGCAGGGGCGGAGGGATTCGAACCCCCAAGTCCGGTTTTGGAGACCGGCAGTTTAACCGTTGAGCTTACGCCCCTGTTCCCCTGTCATCCTGAGGCCGCTTCTTTCGCAGCCGAAGGATCCGGGCGCCCCGATTCGCGCCGGTGCGCGAAAGGGGCGCATCCCTACTTCACTTCCTTATGCAACGTGTGCTTGCGGCACTTGCGGCAGAATTTGTTGAATTCCAGCCGGGCCGTTGTAGTCTTCTTGTTCTTCATGGTGGAGTAGTTGCGATCTTTGCACTCTCCACATTGCAATGTCACGATTTCGCGGGGCATACCCTCAACTCCACTCTTGCGGGGCGCGATACACGCACCCCTAAACTCTGTTACGCAATAATCTCGGTGATGGTGCCGGCGCCCACGGTGCGTCCGCCTTCGCGGATGGCAAAGCGCAAGCCCTTCTCCATGGCCACCGGCGTGATCAACTCAATCTCCAGCGCCACGTTGTCTCCGGGCATCACCATCTCCGTGCCTGCGGGCAACGTCGCCACTCCGGTCACGTCCGTGGTCCGGAAGTAAAACTGCGGCCGATAACCCTTGAAGAACGGCGTATGACGCCCGCCTTCTTCTTTGCTCAGCACGTAGATTTCGCCCTTGAACTTCTTGTGCGGCGTAATCGAACCGGGCTTGGCGATC
>JBKQKT010000288.1:0-3085 GCA_052147365.1 Candidatus Korobacteraceae bacterium
TGGAGAAATAATTGGCCTCGACTGCCAAAGCGGGGAGGAGATGTTGTGATACTTATAAGTGGTCTATCCATGAGTGGTAGACCACAAAGTAGCGTACTCCCAGAATCAAACGGATGCAACATATTCAGCGGAAACTGGGAGACCGCATCCGTCGACTCCGCTCGCGGAAGGGTTGGTCACAGGAACAATTCGCCGCCGTCAGCGGCGTGCATCGGACTTACATCGGAGCCGTCGAGCGAGGCGAGAAAAATCTTATGATCTCAACCCTGCACACACTTGCCAAAACTCTCGACACGTCGATTGCTCAACTCTTTCGGGGAATCGCCTAACCCGTCAACAGATGATCCCCCCAAAATCGCACGAATTTGTCGAACAGGTTCGACTTCGCAGGAGTATCATGACGCACAACGCAAGAAGACAGTCTTGCACTCGCAAGCACGCTGCGCGTGTGCTAACAGGGCCGCTTCGCAATCCGCTCCGTCGGAAACAATGGGCGATCTGTAGTCACTGTAGTCACAGTCTACGAGGGGGACATGGGGTTACGCTTGCTTGTAAAACCTGACCTGTTCTCTTTCTCGATTTCTGCCAGCCGCGCCCCCTCCAGTTCCCAAGCCCGACGAGGGGCCAGCCCCAACCTGCTGTTCTTTTGCGAAAATCCCCACGCTTCCAGCACCCGGTGAAGTTCCAATTGTTCGATCTCAAGGCCATCTGTCCGCAACTGTTTGAGAAAGTCTGTTGTCATCCCCACGGCACATCCGGTTCCGTTCACAAGTTTGCGAAGTGACTTTGCAATGGTTCCCATTCGAGCACGGTCCGCCGCATCTGGGTCGTGAGCCATTTCAACAGCGAGGGAAGAGAGAGATTTCCACCCATCTTCATCTCCCAAAAATCGGGCGATCGCCAGCAGCGGCTTCCAAATGTCGGCTGCCCTGTCGTTCAGTTCCAGGCGGTCAACATCGACCTCCAACTTTCGCCCGGTATAGATCGTCGCGAGTGCAGCGGCATTCTGTAAAGCCCAGATGTAAAGGTCGTCACGCACGGACGCACACTCTTTCTCACAGGAGTTGAAGTCGTACTTCTTTTTCTTGACACGGATGTCTTTCCTCTTCATTTGAATCACGAACGAACGGTCCCGAGCGGTATCCGCAAGTGATTCCTCGGCGATAGCGGCAAGCACATAGGGCGCAAAAACAGAAATGAGTTCTCTTCTCCATTGGCCATCCATGGACGGCACCATTTTCGCGACCGTCCCTCCGTTTCTAAATCCCGCATCAAGAAGCTCCATCGCGGCTGAATATGCCTCAGCGCATTTCCCTTTCCATCTTTCCAGCGTGTCCAGTATCAGGGTCCCGCCCTCACTAGCCGTGTCCCTGATCGTCGGCACCGTTGGGGAATTCAGCGGGCCGGTAGCCTCGAAGCAGAGGTGAGACAATATTTCCTCAGCTCGTGTTTTCCCAGAGCGCTTGAACTGCGAGTGGAAAAACATATACCCGAAATGGCTGAACAACACGTAGACGTAAGTCGCTAGACTCCACACCCCTAGCAGGACATACAGTCGTTCGTCATCGAAGTGAACATAAGAACGCAGGAACGCTTGGCACCGGGTCAGTAGGGCTCCACCATCAATTCTGCTAGCATCGGAAATGAAATGCTCCACGCACCTCGGCGACAAACGCGCAAAGGATGTGCTCAGGGACAGCGCTTGCTCCACTTTTTTGTTCGAGTCCACCCAAGCGCCGCTTTCCCCGTTGCCGCATCCAAATCGGAGCAATTTTCTCTGCGGGTCCCACGAAATCAGGAAGCGCTGAATCTGGGGGCGAGGTTTGATGCTGCGCAGAATCTCGATTGACGAAGGCTTTTGTTCGTGGTGACTCGCCTTTCTCTTCTTCTCGCTGCTCATCTTGTCCCTGCCTTCGCAAATATCGATCTGAGGGATAGACCCTCAAGAACGGCGACTACACTGACTACAGGAATCACTCGGTGTCTGACGCCGACTGCCGATTCGGCACTGCCCGAGCGTCGCTCAGAAACCTAGCGATCTCGCAAGGTTCAAACAACAATCTTCGGCAGATTCGCAGCGGTCGCAGCTTGCCTTGCCTGACCCAAGCACGAACCGTGTGACTGCTGACTGCCAACAACGCTGCAACGGCATCAAGCGGGAGCAATTTCGGGATGTCCCCCATCACTCACCTCGGTGTTTCAGCCGGGCTTCGATTGCACTCAGGGGAATTCGCCATTGTCGGCCGATTTTCGTGGCTGGCAGCTTGCCCAGATACACAAGGTCGTAGACGTACTTCAACGTGAAATTGAGTTTTCGGGCTGCCTCTCTGATGCCGATGGTTCTTGTATCCCCTCGCATTTCTAGCACCTCCGATCTACTTGTTGTATTTGAACTGGTACTTGTGCTAGAGTCAATTACAAATGTTAACTCCTGCCAAGTCGCGCCGAAACTTTCGATTTTGCACTCTAGCGGGGGTGGAAGATGTTCGCCTAGTAGGCACCAACAAAATTGTCGGGCGATTTAAGGCGACTCTGGAGGAGTTTTATGGCCTGCCAAAACGCAGATTGATAGAAGACTTCCTCAACTGGTCTTCTGACCCCGAGAGCGTTTTGCATTTCACCCGCAAGTATGGCCCCTTGCGAGACGCTCCTATCGGAGGCCGGGAGTTTGAATTCCCATGGTTCCACTGGACGTTAGATCAAAGGCGACTACGTTCTCTGTGGCGAAGACGCGTTTACGACTTGTCCGACGCGGAGAGCACCGGGGGTTCGCTGGCCTTGGGAAAAGGTTGGCTCACCTATCGCGCCGTGAATCTGTTCATGTATCTGTACATGGACTTGGTCACGTGTGAAGCCAAGCGCCTGAGGATTTGCAAACGGGCGGATTGCCCTACCCCGTACTTTATCGCCAGCCATTTGAAGCAACGGTTCTGTAGCGACAAGTGCGCGGAATGGGGACAGCGCGAATGGAAGAAACAGTGGTGGACGGAGCACGGCAAGGCATGGAGGCAACAACGAAAGGAGTCCAAATTGAAAAAGAGAGGTGGGAAGAATGGCACTCACAAAACGCGGTAAGACGTGGCAC
>JBKQKT010000289.1:0-3590 GCA_052147365.1 Candidatus Korobacteraceae bacterium
CACGGATGTTCTCACAGAAGTACGGGCCTGCGGAATGAATCGTTGCGCGCGAAAGTACCGTCGGCGTTACGGTGGCATACGCGCCGCCATCCAGGTCCACCTGAATGTCCATGGCCAGCAGCCGCCCGTCCTTATCAACCGCAGTACGGAAGCGCGTGCGCGACGGATGGCGCTTGGTGGTCGCCGCAAGGTCTTCCTCGCGGTCGTAGATAATCTTGACGGGACGCCCGGCCTTTCTTGCCAGCAACCCGGCATGCGCGGCAATCAGCGAGGGATAATCCTCCTTGCCGCCAAATGCGCCGCCCGTCTCCGCCTGGATAACGCGAACCTTCTCCGCGGGCAAATCAAAAACGCGCAACAGCGCCTTGTGCACATAGTACGGGCACTGCATCGATCCCCGGATGGTGATGCCATCGGCCTCGGACCAGTCCGCAATGACGCCGTTGTTTTCAATGTAGAGCTGCTCCTGCGCGCCGGTATGGTATTCGCCGGAAACAATGTGCGCCGCGTGCTGCCAAGCCGAATCCACGTCGCCCTTCTCGACCAGGAAGCGCTTGATGAGATTGTCCTCGCCCCACACAATCGCCTGCTGCCGCTCGCTCTCTTCGATGGTGAAGACGGCAGGCAGCGGATCGTAGTCAATCTCCACCGCGGCCACGGCCTCATGCAGCCGCGCCTTGTCGGGATGCGCCAGCAGCACCACCGGCTCCTCGGGATGATTCACCCGCTTGTCGGCGAGCACCGGCTGGTCGTGATCCACAATCAGCGGGATGCAATTCTCGCCGGGAATATCCTTCGCTGTGACGATCACGAACTCGTCCCACGCGATGCCGCCGCCAAAACGAATCTCCTTGATCGTGCCGCGCGCAATGCTGCTGCGCACCGTGGCTCCGTGCCACATGCCGGGCAGCGTGATGTCGTCGATATAATGCGCGCCGCCCGTCACCTTGCCGAATCCTTCCTTGCGAAGGACCGGCGTGCCTACGATGCGGGTCTGTGTTGTATCGCGCATGATGGGAGAACCTCGCTTGCGTGCCCGGGCAGCTTCGAGTATTGGGCTAGCATATCGTGAGCGTGGCAAAATGCAAGCAGTGATTTTTTGCGAAGATCGCTGCGTCCGGGCATTCGTCTTCCGCCCGTTCGGCCGCCACCAAACTCAGACTGCAAAACGAAAGGCATCTCACGCATCAAACGCGCCATTGCTCAACAACTCGTGGTAAAGATGATAATTGGACCGGTTACACTTATCAAGTCGCTGAATCTAAAGTCTATAGTTCTGGCAATTCACGATCAGACAAACACGAAGGCCTTCTCTGCCGTAAATGATTTTGCCGGGACAGGGTTGGCGGCAACGCACCCACCCTTGCCGCAAAAACAAAAACGCGGCAAGGAGGGGCATCAGGCTGTCGAGACAAGGGATATTGGAGCGGCGCGTGGATTCTTGCTACTCAGGGATTGTGGTAGACTCGCAGCCAAATGAAAGACCGACTTTTTACCACTCTTTTCATCCTCTGTGCCACACAGCTTCCAGCCCAGATTCCTGCCTCTACATCGGAGACCTCGGCGTCTGCCCCGGGTCGCGTCGCCCAGACGCACACGAGCGATATCGGCTTCAGCTATGGCCTTCCGTTGGACTGGGAGGTGGTGGACTCCAAGCCGCTTTTGCCGGAGGTGGAGCAGCAGGCCGGCAAGGAATACGGCAGCGACGCCGAAAAAATGGCCGCCTGTATCCAATTGCCGCTGACAGCCCACCACGGAACCCGCCCTCCGCCATAGCGGTCGTCGCGCTGTCGTTTGAGTGAATAGGGCACACGTTCACTGCCACGGATCTTCCGGGCATAGCAGCAGGCGTCGCCGAGGGACTGAAGAAGAACATTCAAGTCGTCGGTCCGATCAATAATTCCTACACGCTGGGCACCCATAGCCTGTGGATTGAACGCGCCTCCGGCTCACTTGTCGCACACCCGGAGATCAGCAGAACAATAGAGACGGTTTGCAGCGTGCTCAACAAAGGCGTTGTTTGCTGGATGGTAATGGCCGCTGACGATGCTGCTCTGCAAACCTTCGAGCAAGGTACGGTCACACTGGACGGCGAACCGCCGACAGCCCTGGTGCCCGCTGACGTCTTCCGAAAAAAGCCATAATCCAACGAAATCGGGCGCCCAAATCTCATCTGCGAGAGTTGGACGCCCAGTTTTGTTGGAAAATCTGTGGTTGCGGCGCTTAGACCTTGATGGTCTCTTCGCCCTTGTGCCAGCCGCAGGGGGTGAGTCCGCCGTTCTGCAGGGCGTCGAGGACGCGCAGCACCTCTTGCGGGTCGCGGCCTACCGACAAATCCGTCACGTAGACGAAGCGGATGGTGTTCTCCGGGTCCACGATAAAAGTGGCGCGCTGCGCGACTCCGGCTTTGAGGTCCAGAATGCCCAGCGCCGCGGAGAGTTCGCGCTTGATGTCGGAGAGCATGGGGAAGGGCAGGTTCTTCAGCGAGGGCTGCTCATTGCGCCAGGCCCAGTGCACGAACTCCGAGTCGATGCTGCCGCCGAGAACCTGCGCGTTGCGGCCGGCGAACTCCGGATTCAGCGCGCCGAAGGCGGCAATCTCGGTGGGACAGACAAAGGTGAAGTCCTTGGGCCAGAAAAAGTAGACCTTCCACTTGCCTCCAAAGCTCTTGTCGGTGATGGTCGGAAATTTCATGTCGCTATTGACGACAGCGGACAGTTCGAATGAGGGGAATTTTTCTCCAATGGTCAGCATAAAGACTCCTTACGTGTTGATGGGTTGATGGAGTGTGCGTGCGTATGCCGCTGCCTGCGAAATGAACAGGAGGCGGCAGGGAATCCGAGGGGGCGGCAGACCGGGCTAGCGCACAGGATTTGTCTCTCATAAGATGATCGAGCGCGACAAAACGATTCTGCGGGCGGGCAGGATGAGTTGCTCAGTTCGGCCGGTTGCCTGAGGCGGAGCGGCGGCGGAAGCGCTCATCGACCGGCTGGCGGTCCTTGAAGCCGGAGTCGGCGCGGTGCCAGTGCTCAATGGCCGGTTCGCCCAGCCGCCAGCAGAGCAGCACCACCTGGTCGTCGAGGCGGCAGGGAAAGTCGAGCAAGCCGGCATCGAGGTCCTTCACCTGGACACCGATGGAGTCGATCTCGGCGATGCTCTCGCGGACGCGCTGCACGTGGGACTCCATCTCCGCGCGCAGGCCGGCCACCTTGCCTGCGTCCACCCTCATGCCGCCGGAGAGGTAGATGTGGCGGGCCAGCTCGGAGAGGCCGGACTCGACCTGTTCGGCCGACCGCTTGCCTTCGATGGCGCGCTTCAGCAGCGACTCCATGACCGGGAGCAGAGATTGCGCTTCGTCGAGAGTAAAGGTCTTCATGGGGAAATGCCCTTTGAATATAGGATACGACAGAACAGGGAACAGGGACTATACACCTCGTGATGGTTTTAGCCTTTGTCTACCGGAAGAGCGAACGTTCACTAACGCGTATGTGTGACCGTAGCCGCTGGCCGGGATAGTGGTCTGCCGATCAACTTCTACCTTCAGAATATGTGGCATAGTGTTTGAATTTTGATGCATAATCTTGTGCGGG
>JBKQKT010000290.1:0-2546 GCA_052147365.1 Candidatus Korobacteraceae bacterium
CTTTAGCATCAATTGTTGCGATCAAGGACACCACGCCAGATGTTGATACCGCAGCACTGATTGGACAATAGAAGGTAATTGCGTTTATACCTGGAGGACAAACTGCGGGCGGCGGCGGTAGTCTGAGAGGTATACGTAGGGCGCGATAGTTCGATTGAATGGATTGCAGGAGGGGCTTGCTGTTCCCCGTTTCGTGGACTAGGACGCGAATGGCGGTGGCTACATTTAATGCTCTAGTAAGATCACCGCCGCTCATGCCTGAGATGGCGTCCCTCAAAAGATGTCGCTGATCTTCAAGCGCTTTCAAGTAGAACCGCTTTCGCTCTTCGGTGGTCATCTTAGGCATGGCCGTCACTCAGGTATGCCGCCTCGCAATTTGAGGGCCGACTGTATGGATTCGGCGTGCTCTCTGGCCTCCGGGGTATCACAAGACGATAAAACACGGGCTACCACAGTTGCTACGCCGTTGATCTTCTTACATTCAGACACAATCAAACTCGATGCTGCCATGAGACATTGTTCGTAGCCCTCGTATGCTGCTTCCCCACCGGGCATAGTCCGCATGGGCAACATAACCACCGCCTTCATTGTGGAATCAATTACAGCACGCATTTGGTTGAGAAGAACGCTTGTGATATGAGCCAATTCGACGAGGCCCTCGTTCTGGGCCCTGCGATAAATATCTGCATCGTCACCATCCGTGCCCCCGTTAGTCGGTTTCTTCCCTTCGGCGTTCTGCATGAACTTGGTCTCCTTGGCGAGCGATTGTAGCACGCGGAGCGAATTTCAGTGTTTGAAATACATGCGAAAAAGGCGTGTTCCAGATACGTTCCAGTTTGGAGCAGGACGTGTAGTCATTGCTTGAAAGTACGTTGATATTGTTCATGTGGTTCAGGCATACTGGCGCCGTATTGTAACGGTGGGATATGGACAGGAGGGAAACGAGATGGCCAGCAAGAGCGGGAATTTTGTTTGGAAGAAGCTCGGCAACGAAAAGCGCAAGCGGTTCCGATGCATGGACTGCAACAACCCGTTGCTGACGGTTATCTGGGAACCGGTCGCCCGACAGGAGCGGTCGATGACGGCTCACCACTATCGGGTGATCGCAAAGTGTCCATTATGCAAGAGACACAAGCGAGTGACTCTGGGGTCGCCGAACTAAGGGCTGGCTGGCGCAGAGGGAAGCTCTGCGCTCTTCGGGAACTCAGACTCCGCCCATCGCAGGGCTTCGCGCCATCCGGCGGCTAAGCTGCCCCCATTGACGCCTTTTCCAGCATTTCGTGAATGAGGGTTTGATAGGGCATCGAGCGCTGGGCGGCGCGACGGCGGATCTCCGCGAGTAAGCGAGGCGAAATGCGGATGGCAATGAGTTGCCTGGCCTGGCCCGTGCGGGGCCTGCCGACGCGGCGGGCGAGTTTGAGTTCGGCGCCCGTCGATTCCGGGATGTCGGAAAAGTCGATTCGGCGATCCGGCATAGGCTTTTCGCTCTTTTTGGCTCGCCTGCCGCGCGCTGATGATACGGATTGTCTCGATGCCATTTCTTGTATATACGTTAATTGTCCGCGCATCGTCAACTGCGGGGATCCGTCGCTTCGCTCAGGATGACAGCTAACGGGCTCAGGATGACAGGTTGGGTGGTTGGCTCGGAAGTAGGGGCGGTTCGCCAACCGCCCCTGCTTCCCGCATCGTCCTGCGCCGCCGTCCAAACGACATTCTGTCACGAGCACTCACGCTTTTCGCATTTTGCGCTTGACAAATCCAGAGGCCCATGGTAGCCTATAAGAGTGGTCGTTTTGTGGACACATTGTCGTGGACGGGCTTGGGACCGCGAGGAAAATCGCAATAGTCCGGCTATGGGCGAATGTAGAGAACTACAAAAAATGGAAAATAGTGGGAACGAAGCTAAGAAGTGCTGAAAACAAAGGACATCACTTTTTTCGAGGCTGAAAATTATGCGCGTTTTGCGCGCAAATCAGCACTAATCGCGCACCAAATTCAGCAGAAACGGCAGGATCTGCGGAAAACGAACCGAAACCTCCAGGCCGGAGAGCGGGGCTGAACAAGGACAAACTGTCGGCTACACAGGCGTCAGGTTGGCGTGGCCTTGCCACGGCGTCCAGGGGTTACGATTCCAGGCCGTAGGTTTTCGGAGAGAATGCCGATTTAACCCTTGTGGACTCTCGTACCGCATCGCCCGATTCGTCAAGCGTCGTTCATCGTCCAATTCGTTTCATTGCCCGGCAACCGATCTTCGACCGCAGCGAACAGGTGTACGGTTACGAACTGCTGTTCCGTTCCGGGCTGGAGAACCGCTACACGGCCGATGATGGCGACGCTGCAGCCCTGGATGTGGCTGACAATTTCCTCAACGCCAGCGCCCGGACGCTGACGGCAGGCCGCCGAGCTTTTATTAACTGCACCCGCCGATTTCTGGTCAATGAATACGCCACACTGCTGCCCAAGGATGAGACGGTCATCGAGATCCTCGAGACAGTTGAGCCGGACGCCGAAGTGCTCGCGGCCTGCCGAAGATTGAAGCGTCTTGG
>JBKQKT010000291.1:0-9540 GCA_052147365.1 Candidatus Korobacteraceae bacterium
GCCACCGCGATGGCGCTCGGCAAGGTGTACAGCTTCGGGCCGACGTTCCGGGCGGAAAAATCGAAGACCCGGCGCCACCTTACGGAATTCTGGATGGTCGAGCCGGAGGTTGCCTACGCCACGCTCGACGACCTGATGGTGCTGGCAGAAGAGTTCATCACCTTCATTGTAAAGCGCTGTTTGGAGCGCCGGCGTTCTGAACTGGAGACCATAGGCCGCGACCTCAGCAAGCTGGAGAAGATTGACGCCCCCTTTCCGCGCATCACCTACGACGACGCGGTCAACATGCTGCAAGAGGCCCACGCCAAGGGCCTTATCGAAATCAAGTTCGAGTACGGTGGAGATTTCGGCTCACCGGATGAAACTTACATTTCGTCGCAGTTCGAGCGCCCGGTGATGGTGCACCGTTATCCCGCAGCGGTTAAGGCGTTCTACATGGAGCCGGACCCGCAGCGGCCAGACCTCGCGTTGTGCGTGGACGTGCTGGCGCCCGAGGGCTACGGCGAGATCATTGGCGGCTCGCAGCGTACCGCGTCGTACGAATTGCTGGTGAAGCGCATTCACGAGCATGGCCTGCCGGAAGAGGCGTTCAAGTGGTATCTCGATTTGCGCAAGTATGGCAGCGTGCCGCACTCGGGATTCGGCATGGGCATCGAGCGCGCCGTGGCATGGATCTGCGGCCTGGAACATGTACGCGAGACCATTCCCTTTGCACGCACGTTACATCGGTTGTACCCATAGCGCATCTGTACCACAGCGTGGTATCGCAATGTAGGATTTTCTATGGCAACCAGCCCAATCACCAAGCCCCTTGAGAACATAGAGACTAAGCACATCCGCATCATCGGCGTACCCCTGGACCTCGGCCAGTCGCGCCGCGGCGTGGACATGGGGCCCTCGGCCATGCGCGTTGCCGGACTCGAAGCTAAGCTCGAAGCTCTGGGCTACGACGTGAAGGACGCGGGCAACATCCCCGTCGCCCTGGCCGAGACCAAGTCGGAAGGCGATCCTCACGCCAAGTATCTCAAGGAGATCACCGAGACGTGCTCCAAGGAAGCTGATCTGGTAGTGAAGACCCTGGAGAGCGGGGCCATTCCGGTCGTTCTCGGCGGAGACCACTCCATTGCTGCCGGCACGGTTTCCGGCCTGGCTGAGTTTTATCGCCGGAAGCACCAGCGCATCGGGCTGCTGTGGATCGATGCGCATACCGACATCAATACTCCCGACAGCTCGCCCAGTGGCAACGTACACGGGATGCCGCTGGGCGCCATCATGGGACTGTTCCCTTCGCCGCTCACCGACCTGTACGAATTCAGTCCCAAGGTGCAACCCCAGAATTGCGTGCTGGTGGGCGTTCGCGACGTGGACAATAATGAGCGTGAAAACATAAAGAAGTCAGGCGTTCATGTCTTCACCATGCGCGACATCGATGAACGCGGCATGCGCGCCGTCATGGAAGAGGCCTTGCGACTCGCGGGCCGGGGTACGATTGGTTATCACGTCTCGCTCGACCTCGACTGGATTGATCCGGAAGACGCGCCCGGCGTCGGCACTCCGGTGTGGGGTGGCGCAACTTACCGGGAGGGACACCTGGCGATGGAGATTATCGCCGACCACGGACGCATGCTCAGCTTCGAGATGGTGGAAGTGAATCCGGTGCTTGACGAACGCAATCAAACGGCGGAGCTGGCTGTGGAGCTGGCACTGTCAGCGTTTGGTAAGAAGATACTCTGAGGCTCTCGCGACTAGTTTCCAATTTAATATGCACTCATGAAGAAGAAGCTCCGGGTGGGTGTGTTGTTCGGCGGCCGCAGTGGCGAGCACGAGGTCTCGCTCCTCTCGGCAGCCTCGGTCCTGAAAGCGATCGACAAGACGAAATACGAGGTTGTTCCGATCGGCATAACCAAGGAAGGGCGATGGGTCACGGCGGCGCACGCCGAGCGCCTGCTCAAAGGGCATGCATCGGACTCTCAACGGTCGCGCTCCCTGCGCGCCGGTGATCCCAAAACTACTTCCGCCGCTGCGGTGCTCGCCAAGGGCGAAGGCGTAGTTGTTCCGCCTATGCCTGGCAAGAACCACTCCTCGATGGTCCCCTTTGAAACCAGCGCCAGCGATCTCCATGCGGCGCACAAACCCGTCGATGTGGACATCATCTTCCCGGTGCTGCATGGGACCTTCGGCGAAGACGGCACTATCCAGGGCCTGCTGGAGCTGGCGGACATCGCGTACGTCGGGGCAGGCGTACTGGGCTCGGCCGCAGGCATGGACAAGGATGTGATGAAGCGCCTCTTTCGCGAGGCGGGCATTCCCATCGTGAAGCACATCACCGTGCTGCGCAGCGCGTGGCGTGAAGAGCCGAAGCAGGTCCGGCAGCAGATCGAAGACATGCTGAAATATCCGGTATTCGTGAAGCCCGCAAACCTGGGCTCGTCGGTCGGTATCAGCAAGGTCCATGACGCCAGTGAACTCGCCGCCGCGATGGACGAAGCGGCGCAGTTTGACCGCAAACTCGTCGTCGAGCAGGGCGTTGGCGGCAATAAGAGCAAGGCGCGCGAGATCGAATGTTCCGTGCTCGGCAACGACAAACCGATTGCATCCGTTCCCGGTGAGATCGTGCCCGTCAAAGAGTTCTACGACTACGGTGCCAAATATCTGGTGAAGGGATCGAAGTCGATCATTCCCGCCAAGCTGCCGGTCTCCAAACAGAACGAGGTACGGCGTTTGGCGGTCGCCGCGTTCCAAGCGGTGGACTGCGCCGGCCTGGCGCGCGTGGACTTTCTGATGGATCCGGGCAACGGCGAGATGTTTGTCAATGAGATCAACACCATGCCTGGGTTCACCTCCATCAGCATGTATCCCAAAATGTGGGAGGCGTCGGGCATTTCTTATCCCGAGTTGATGGACCGCTTGATCCAGCTCGGAATGGAGCGCCACGCCGACAAGAAGCAAAACCGGTACAGCCGGTGACAAAGCGCGCTGAGCCACCATCAGATGGAGGGTCGCCGCTAACCCTTTTTCACCCTCCCCGTCTATTTCAGTAAGCAGGGAGCGATGCTCGATAGGGGCATGCATCACGTTTCACTCCGCTAGACATGCATGCCCCGGGCACCGCACACCAGCCCTCCTTTTCTCCTGATTCGCAACCGGGCAGGGGCTCCTCGCGTCCAAGCGCGCCGGATTCTCTGCCTGCTTTTTTGAACAAACCGGCGCCGGTGTGCGTATTTCCTTCTGGAGGCGCACTGTGCTCAAACGCTCCCTTCTTCTTCTCGCGATTGTTTCGCTCTTCAGCTTCTCCGCCTTTGCGGAAGAGTGGACCAAGTCCTACCAGGTCGGCGACAAACCCACCCTGCGTGTGGATACCAATGATGCCTCGGTTGAGATTTCGCGCGGCGTCAGCCGTACCATTTCGGTGCGGATCACCGCCGAAGGCTACAGCATCGGCAGCAGTGGCGTACGTGTCACCGAGCATCAGGAACCCGACAAGGTGGACCTGCAAGTCCACGTGCCTAATAGTTGGGGCTTTCACATCAGCAGCCATCAAGGTGTGCAGATCGCGGTCCAAGTCCCGCCTGATACCGCGCTCGACTTGCACTCCGGAGACGGCCACATTCGGGTTGACGGAACTGCTGGAGCGGCGCGCCTAGACACGGGGGACGGTCACATCGAGGTGCACAACTTTAACGGCGCGCTCAACGCGCACACCGGAGACGGCCACATAACCATCGACGGCGTGCTGACTGACGTGAACTTGCGCTCCGGCGATGGCCACATTGACCTGACGGTGCGTCCCGGCTCGAAGATGAACACGAGCTGGCTCATTCACACCAGCGATGGCCGGGTGGAAGCGCGTCTGCCCCAGGATTTCGCCGCCGAGCTCTACGCCCATACCGGCGATGGACACATCCAGCTCGACTTGCCGGTAACGGTGAACGGTGCGATTGAACGCTCGCGGGTTCGCGGCAAGCTCAACGGCGGTGGTCTTTTGCTGGAGATCACCACCGGAGATGGCAGTATCCGCATTGGGAAGTTCTGAATGAGGTCAAGAAGCATCCGATTCCGCCGATAGTGTTACTGGACGAGAAGCCCGGCCATGGACGCGACGGCGAGAACTCGGAGCACCACCCCGCCCCCCCGGCAGAAGTTGTTTTTGTTCTGCAGCCATCCCATGGCAGAAGAGCAGTTCGTGCGCCTGCTGGGTCATAGCGATTTCGACCTCGTGCTATGCCACGATTTGGTCCTGCCTGAAGTCGGTTCTGAGGCCTTTGACGGCCTCGAACCATGTCTTGCGGTGATCGACGCCAGCGACGTCATGGCCAGCCTGGAGTTCGTGCGCGTGCTTCGCCTCGAACAGCGCACGGCTCATCTCCTGGTGTTGCTGCCCAAGCTGGAAGATGCGATCGCTTCTCCGCTCTTGCGGTTGGGGGTGAAAGGTCTGCTGACTTATCAGCAGGCGCCGCGCGAGTTGATACGGGCCGCCCATCAGGTTGGTGCCGGAATGTATTGGGTACCGCGCGAACTGCTTACCCGCTTCGTGGAGTCAATCCTGCCGGAGGTGCGCGGCTGCAAAGCCCTCGACTGCGAGGCAAACATCAGCCGCCGTGAACGTGAGGTGCTTGACCTGCTGCTCGCTAATCTTTCGAACAAGGAGATTGCCGCCAGGCTCTTCATCTCCGAACGCACCGTGAAGTTCCACGTATCCAACCTGCTGAGCAAGTTCAACGTGCAGCGGCGCGCCGATTTGATCGTCCTGTGGATGCAGCGCGCCAGCACCTTCCCTTGGATGGTGCGCGACAGCGCCAAAACCATCTCCGCTCAAGTCCACTAGAACGTGTCCGCGAGGGGATCGGGCGGGGGCGAGTTTCGTGCTTCTAAAGCGTTACGACGATCAGCGGCTTATGTTTGGGCACAACCTCGCCAATTTCAGCAGCATGGATCCCAGAACTCTGCAGATCGGCGGCGAGCCGATCGGCGTCGGAAGCCGCCACTGCAATCAGCAGCCCTCCGGCCGTCTGCGGATCGAAGAGCAGCGTGCGAATGTCCTCGGGAACATCGTCCGCATAATCCACGCAGTCTTCCGCAAAGTTGCGGTTAGCCTTAAGCCCGCCGGGAAGGAGTCCGGCGCGAACACATTCCAGCGCGCCTTTCAGCAGAGGAACGTGCGAGGCCCGGATCCGCAGACTGACGCCGGACCCAATCGCCATTTCGCGCGCGTGGCCGATCACTCCGAAACCGGTGACGTCGGTCAAGGCGTGCACCTCGAAGCCCTGGGATAGGACCTCGGCAGCCGCGCGGTTCAGCGTCGTCATGGACTGCACTGCGTCCCGTATCCAGGCGAAGTCGGCCTTGCCGCGCTTGATCGCAGTTGAAATTACCCCCGTGCCGATGGCCTTGGTGAAGATAAGGCGGTCCCCCGCCTGAGCGCCGCTATTGGCAAGCACTCGTTGCGGATGAATGGTGCCGGTGACGGCGTAGCCGAGCTTGATCTCGTCATCACGGATACTGTGACCGCCGATCACGGTGCACTTGGCCTCAACCATCTTTGACAGACCACCCGCCAGCATTTCTTCCAGTATCTTGAGTTCTCCAGCATCGGGGAAGCACACCAGAGTGAGAGCGCTGACCGGGCGGCCACCCATGGCGTAAATGTCGCTTAGCGCGTTGGTAGCGGCAATCTGTCCGAAGATGTACGGGTCATCGACGATGGGCGTGAAAAAATCCACTGTCTGCACCAGCGCCAGGTCAGGCGTGAGTTGATACACTCCTGCGTCGTCGGCTGTCTCGAAGCCGACGAGCACATTGGGATCATGTTGCCGGGCTAATTTCCCAAGCACCGAGTCCAGCACCGCCGGACTTAGCTTGCTGGCTCAACCCGCGGCCTTCACCATCTCCGTTAGGCGTGCTGTTTTCACGTCAGACATACCGGTCTATTCTAAACGCGAAGTCGAAAGGGGATGCGTGCGTTTGCGCCGAAGGCGAACGCGCATCATGGTTCCCGAAACTTCTTGTGGGAGTGGGGGTTAGGTTAGTCCGTCTCTGCGAAAAGAACGGGTTGCTCGGTTTCGAACGAGAGCACGCGTACCGTATAATTGCGCTTTCATTAACCCTGTGCTGAGGTTTTCGTCATTTCTTGCCATCTTCAGGTAGGACCCGCGAAATTATTGGCTCGCGGGACCCGCTGTTGTGCCGCGGCGATTAGCTTTCTCTTCGCAATCCTGCTTATCGCAGGAACGTGCGCTGCACAGGAGAACGTGATTGTCAGCATAGAGGTCCGTGGTAACCGCCGAATCCCCAAGGACACCATCACTGCCCGCATGTTCACGCGGGTGGGCGACATTTACGACCAGGCAGCGCTGGAGCGGGACTTCAATTCGCTGTGGAACACCGGATATTTTGACGACCTGCGTATCGAGCGGCAACAAACGCCGAAAGGCTGGATCATCTACGTTTACGTAAAGGAAAAGCCGACCATCCGCGAGATCAAGTATGTCGGCCTGAATTCGGTCTCTCAGAGCGACGTCCTGGACAAGTTCAAGGAGCGCAAGGTCGGCCTGACCCAGGAAAGCCAATACGACCCAACCAAGGTAAAGCGCGCAGAAGTCGTAATTAAGGAGCTGCTGGCCGCGCATGGGCGGCAGTTCGCCACTGTTCGCTCTGAGGTCCGGCCCATTCCGCCAGCGGCCGTCGCCCTGACCTTCGTGGTCAAGGAAGGCCCAAAGGTAAAAGTCGGGAAAATCACCTTCACGGGTAACAAGGCAGTCAGCGGCCGCGAACTTCAGAGCGCGATGAAAAATCTGAAACCGATCGGCGTGCCCCACTCCATCTTCACCCCATACTTCCTGGAGAATCTGTTTCCCAAGACTTACGATTCGACCAAGCTGAACGAAGACGCCGAGCGCGTCCGCTATTACTACCAGACCAAAGGCTACTTCAAGGCGCTGGTCGCTGATCCGCAGACCCAGATCCATGACACCAGTGGCTTCCGCTGGTATCGGCCCTTTAAACCGTCGCCCGGAAAAGCAGTTGACATCAAAATACCGGTGGAGGAGGGACCGCGCTACCGCTTGAAACAGATTACTTTCACGGGCAACAAGGCGGTAACGGATACCAGCCGGTTGCGGCCCCTGTTCAAAATCAAGGACGGCGACGTGTTCGACGCCGAGGCCATCCGCAAAGGTCTCGATAACCTTCGCAAAGCATACGCTGCGCTCGGTTATATCAACTTCACCCCGGTGCCCAATACCGAGCCCGACGACGAGAAAAAACTCATCACCCTTCGCATTGATCTTGACGAAGGCAAGCAATTCTTCGTTCGCCGCATCGAGTTCCAGGGCAACACCACGACCCGGGACAAGGTCATTCGGCGAGAGCTCGCGCTCGAAGAGGGCCAGGTCTATAACGGCAACCTCTGGGAGTTGAGCTTGCTGCGCTTGAACCAGTTGCAATATTTCGAGACGCTCAAGCCTGAGCAGGACTCCGAGATCAAGCAGAACCAGCAGGATGCCACCGTGGACATCACCCTGAAAGTCAAGGAAAAGGGCAAGAACAGTATCGGACTTACAGGCGGAGTCAGCGGACTGGCGGGCGCCTTTATCGGGCTCAACTATACGACCAACAACTTATTCGGCAAGGGCGAAAGCCTGACGATACAGTTTCAGGTAGGCCAGTACCAGAAAAACGAGACCCTGTCCTTCACCCAGCCCTATCTGTTCGACCGGCCTCTCCAGTTCACCTGGTCGGTGTATCACAGTAGCTACAACTACAATCAGGCCGCGCTCACACAAATCCAGCTCAATCAGACTGTCAACTTGCCGCAGAGCTATCAGGCCCTGTTGCAGAACTTCACCCAGACCAGCACCGGCTTTACGACGGCGGCGTCCTACCCCATTAAGCGTTCTTTCAAGCGGGTGGGCATAACCTACAACTTCGACGATTCGTCGGTCACGACATATAGCCAGGCGTCGGCGGATTATTTTGAGGCCCTTGCATTTCGCGGCATCTCCGGTCCTAATTCCCTCAATGGCATCATCACCAGCAAGATCGTTCCCAACTTTTCCTACAATCACATCGATAATCCAGCCCGCCCCCATTCCGGACAAAGCTTCTATATGGCGACTGAATTTGCCGGTCTGGGCGGCAACGTGAAATACATCAAGCCAGTCGCCGAATACAAGAGGTTCAGGCCCGTCAACAAAGGCCGCAACACTCTCGGCTTCCGTGTCTTAGGATCGTGGATCTCAGGTTACGGTGGGCAGGTGGCTCCTCCGTTTGACCGCTTCTACATGGGCGGAGATACCGACATCAGGGGATTCGACATCCGCGCGATCTCGCCCGTCTCCTTCTTCCCCAACGTAGTTAATGTTCCGTTGCAGAACCCTGACGGCACCAGCGTTCCGCTGAACCCGGCCAATCCCCGGCAAGGCAATTGGACCATCCCGATACCGGTTGAGCAGATCATATTCCCGGGCGGCGATACCAACCTCGTCAGCAATATCGAATACCGCGTGCCCATCGTAGGGCCCGTAACCGTGGCCGTGTTCGTCGATACCGGCTTCGACTTCATCTCGCAGGAGTCACAACTGCGTATTGCGGGGCCGCAGGTCACCAACCTTCAAAATACGATCTTCGGCTGCCCCGCGCTGACTACCACCTTCACATGCACCGGCGGTACCATGCTCCCGTTCTCTGCACAGCTCACCCCGGTTTCAGGCACAAACTACCAGCCGCGCATGTCAACCGGCCTGGAACTGCAAGTTGTCCTGCCGGTGGTGAATGCGCCCTTCCGCGTTTACTACGCTTATAATCCTCTGCGCATTGACGAGACCGTGACCTCGCCTAATCCGCTGACGCGCTCGATGTTTCCGCCCGGCTCAGCCGGCAATTACACCTATGCGCAAGCCGTGTCGCTTTTCCAGCCCAGCTATTTGTTGCGCGAGCCGCGGAAGACGTTTCGCTTCACCGTAGCAACTACGTTCTAGACCGCTGCCGGCATAAATTCCTTGCAGCGCGGCAGTCGCTAGAAAATGCCGGCAGTCTTGGTTTGACGCTGATGAGCAGGGTTCCCTATAATCAGAGAATCCGCACCGCCGAATTTTCTGGCCGGGTGAAGGTTTGTGAGCTGCACTCTGAGCAGCTCGGAATTCCCCGGCAGTCCAGGCGGGTCGCAGCTGGATCGCGGCCGCCGATGGTACGTCTGAGGAATTCCCGGAGCAGCTCAAGGAGCTATACCAATTCAATGAAGCGTACGTTTATAGCCACCGCCATGTTCGCTGTGGTTCTCACCCTTTCGGCGCTGGCCCAGAGCGGGTCACCGACCCCCGGAGGCGCCGCCCCTGCCGCCACGCCGGCCGCATCCACACCATCTGCCGGTGGCAACAAGGTCGGCACCATCGACATGCAGGGAGCGGTGGCCTGCACCAACGAGGGCGCGCGTGATTTTGAGGCGCTCAACAAGAAGTTTGAGCCCCGTCGCAGCGAGTTGCAGAACCTCAACACCGAGGTTGAGAACCTGAAGAAGCAACTCAATACCCAGGGCGACAAGAT
>JBKQKT010000292.1:0-7230 GCA_052147365.1 Candidatus Korobacteraceae bacterium
ACACCCACAAGACCCGGGGCAAGCAGACCGATGGTCGCTGGCTCAGGAAGACTAGGGGCGGAGACGCAGTTGTCGATGCTGATGGTGTTGGTATCCAGGGTGACGGCGCCATTCAGGGCTATTACTCTGCCACAATTAAGGGTGGCGCCGGTAGTCAGCGTGTCGCTCGACAACGCGATAATAGTTCCATAAAACGCAGTAGTTGTGCCCAGGGTGGCCGAGCTGCCAACTTGCCAATAGACGTTGTCATTGTGCCCGGGATTGATCACAAGGATCGATGAGGCGCTTCCAGTGGTTAACGTGCTACCAATCTGAAAGATGATGTTCTGATTGCTCAGCCCCTGAAAATTCAGGGTCAGCATCCCAGTCAACAATGCTGACGAATTGAATTTATAAGTCCCGGGCAAAAGTGTGAGGCCGCCTAAATCCATCCCCGTCAAGTTCTGATTGGGGGATAAACCTGCGAGAACGTTGTACGCAGTCAACGCATCCGCCTGGGCGCCCATTGCGACTCCGTCAGTATCGTGGATCACTCCGTTGACGACTCCCGGAGGAAAGCCAGTGATTGAAGTACCGGGATAAAGACCGAGGTCTCCATTGATCACGCTTGGACCGGTATTGGTCACGGTCGAGGCGCCCAGAACGGCAAAACTAGCTGCCGTTCCAAGATTGATGTCTCCTGCGAGGGCGTTGATTGCCAAAAGTGGCAGGACGAGGAAGGAGACGCGCAGTGTCTTCATGTGGATGACCTCCGCCTTCTTCCAATACCCAAGAGCCAGAACGCCAGGCTTTCTTTGATTGCTTTTTCGAGATCCTGCGAAATGGTGTTAAGTAATCCGGTCTCGGCCAATTCAGGCCCCTGCACCTTCCCTTGGGCAATTTCGAGAGCAAGTAGTGCCAGCGACCCGCCCAGATACTCATGTTTGCGGGCAAGCGCCGGGCTCGGCATTGTGGTTTCGCAGAATCAGGCACTTGGCCCTGCCGATTCGCACGGGTGATTGGGCAAGCCGTAGAAGGCCCGCTGAGCGGTTCCCTTGCTTATCATGAGACTCTTCGCACACCTGCGACCACGACAGCCCGTCAGCGCGCAAAGCAGCCACTTTCTTCGCGTCAACCTGAGCGCGTGGCCTTCCGAACTTCTTGCCCTTGGCGCTTGCGTTGCGGAGGCCGACGCGGACTCGCTCGCGGATCAGATCACGCTCAAGCTGCGCGACCGCCGACACGATCGTAAACAACGCTTGTCCGAGGGGAGATCTGGTGTCGATGTTCTCTTGGTAGTGAAACCTATGAAGTGGCATGTAGCCTTATTGTCGCGTTCGTGTTCCCGCGAAGTGACAGGATAGGCAATGCTGTTTCGGGAAGATATGTAGGGCTACCGTGACGGGAACCCCTTCTTGCTTTCTTCTTCGCACGCCCAGCATTGCATTGAGGAAGAGGAAGATTCTTTCAAGTCTCTTGGGTGCATCGTGATCAGGTGTCCACATGCAAGATAACAATGCACAAAACTGGTTTCTCGCACCGTGCGTATAACTGGCTGCATGATTTCTTGTTCTGCAGCCAAGTTCTTCTCATGGGCTTCGATTTTCTTGTTGGACGCACTCTCCTTGGCAGGCACCAAGCCACCTCTACGCTGCCATTTCGGCACCCCGGTCATAAAGACCCCCCGGAGAGAAACTTTAACGTACAACTATAGGCGCAAAATGTGTCCGCCATCACTGACCCGGGTCGCGGATGGGCCTAGCATCGCGGCACCGTGGACCCTCCAACCAACTGCCCGATCTGTTGGGACAACCAACTCGAACCCGTAGAAGGGTACATCTGTCGGCAACCCTCGATGGGAGGGAGCAACTGGTTTTCGGCATTTCCGCTTATCGCTGTGCCAACTGGCAGGTGTTCACGGTCATCCCGCGCGCGGGACTTTCTCACGAGAGAAAAAAGGCTTCAGAGAAAGCGTAACTCGCGGTTTTGGGAAGGATTTCAAATGACGCAGTCAAATGTCAGGTACGTCGTGTCGTTTCAAGCCGAGCGCTTTTACAAAAGGACGCGCTACCACTGGATGATTTGCAGGGCGCAGAACCTCGACGAATTAGTGTCTTGGGGACATGCTCCCACCCTAGAACTAGCTGAGCAAGCAGCGCGGAATCAAATCAAAGACCTCTCTTCGGGGCCGATTCAAGGTGGTCCCCGGGTAACCAGCACCGCCAAGGGAAGTTTTTGTTTTGCACTGGCGGCGCTGTGACATGTAGATACAGCGACGGATGTCATTATGATGGCGATTTCTTGAGCACCCAGGGAAACGCTTCCTGACTTGATTCAGGGTCGTCGAAGTTATTGAGGGCTTAGCGTTGGCCGAGCACATTCTGATAGTGGATGACGACCCCATAAGCGGAAGGGTACTCGCGCAGGTTTTCAGGTTGTCGGATTACGAAGTTCATGTTGCGGAAGATGGCTTCGACGCGCTGCTGAAAATAGTAGAGCATCAGCCTGATCTTCTCATTTCAGACCTTCGAATGCCGCGGATGTCCGGTTTTGAGCTACTTTCCGTGGTGCGGCGACGATTTCCAGAGATTCCTGTAATCAGCGTTAAGTGGCGACTATGATCCGCTCGTTCTTCCACCTTGTGTCATCTGCGATGCCTTCTTCCAAAAAGGAGGATACTAGCCGTCCGAAGTTCTTACGAAGGTCTCCGAACTGTTGCGCGGGACGCATCGTGCAGCCTTTCAGAAGGGCAGCCCAGTCCCCCCGGTCTGGCTCCCAAGGGGCCACGATGACTACTACATCGTCACCTGTACGCACTGCCTGCGCTCATTCCCGACACGGGGTACAACGGAAGAAGAGCACGCGCTGCAGCAAACACCATGTATGCACTGCGACAAGACGCTGAGCTATTACATCGAAGGGCGGAGGATGTCGCCGTGTTCTGGTCGGCGAAGGCGTCAATCTTGCCCGCATTTCCAGCCGGCACAATCGCCCATGTTCGAGGTAACGAACCCCTGGCTCGGAGTGAATCAGACAATATTTCTTGTCGGTTAGCGCGGCATCGGCTTCGCTTTGTGACGGGGCTTCAACATCGGAGCGCATGCGGGAGTTGCAGTAGCCCCAGACATCGCAAAGAGATCGGACATAGTTCTTCAGCCATCTGAGTCACGGAACTGTCCTTTGCGACCCAATCTTGCAGAGCCGAACGATAGCCACTGTGGCCAGCAAGATGCTTCGCCGGGTCGGCTTCCATCCAACATCATTTTACGAAACTATCGAAGGGCTATCCCCTTCGCGGAACTATTTCAGCGGGGAAAAGTCCGTCGGACGCATGTACGTCACATCAATTTTTTCTACCGTCTTTTCGGCCTGCTCGGCGCTTAAAACCTTTTGGAACTCTGGGTCGGCCCGCATCGCATCCCAATTCTTTTTCCCTTCTTCTGAGCTGGAGTAAGCCGCGACCCAGATGAACTCGTTGTCCGAAGCGGAAGCGCCGTCGGTCACCCAGTAACCCACGGCGTTCAAATTGTGCCGGGCCAGTATCTTGGACGTCGTGTCGCGAAATCGCGACTCAAGGGCCGGTAGTTTGCCCGGCACGGCATGATAAACGCGAAGCTCGAAGGCGCGGTTGCTGTGGGCGCTCGCTTGCTGTAGGTGCGAGAGGCGGCTGGCCACAAGCGATCCAGCGGCGAAGCAAAGCAAACCGATGGCACAAGTAGTCCAGCATCTCGATTTCCAGAAATTGGCTGTCATGGCTGTCCTTCTGCGGTAATTAGTCCGCGATGAAATCGCTCAAATCGAGTCCGTAGCTTACTTCCCCGGTTGTGCAGTTCCTGCTACCAGCACCCCAATCAGAGCCGGAGTAATCAGCACGGCCAGAGGTCCCAGAGTAAGAAACCCAAGCTCATACCACCACGGGACTGGTATCGTGCAAACCTTTCGTTCGATCGAGACGGCAACTGTAATCATTACCATCAATGCGAGGAAGATCATTGCGCCACGGCCAACGCGCGCAGCCACGCAACCACCGATTGCGGCTGCCGAGAAAAACACAACCGGCGCAAGGACGACCTGCGTCGCTTGCTGTGGGGCAACCAACTTCGAGATCGATAAGTCCACTGCAAGCTTCAGCATCGCCATGACGAGGTAAACGCCCGTAGCGATGCTCATACTGACGAGCTAGTTTCCCGCCGCGCAACCAGGACCAGGCTATAGACGTGACTGATCGAAAGGCTTGACTCCAAACCCAGCGAGACGCAGTGAGCGGCGAGGCAGATTCGACGCGAAGATTGTATTCCTCGATGAGGTCGCCGAGCATGGCCTCTCGATACCTTGCCGGTACGACAGATTCGAGAAGGCAGCAAACGAGAGCAGGCTGCGAATCATATATCATAGGCTCTCCCAGCGGCTTTTTGATCCCGTCATGCTGCGAATGGTTTGTTCAGATACTTGCAGCGCCCGCTTGCCGGCAGCCTCGACGCGAAACAACCGTTTGGCACGGCCTCCGCGCTCCGCGGTCGGTTCGCCGGTGAACGAGCCGACGTATCCTTTGGCTTCAAGGCGCTCCAAAGTCGCATACACCGCGCCAATCGAGATGCTGCGGCCAGTACGTTTTTCAATCTCGCGACGCACAATCATTCCGTGGGCGCCTCCATCCAGTCGCGCCAGCGCCAGCAGAATAATGTGCTCCAGAGATCCCAGAAGTTCACCACGTTTCATTTGTTTTGTAATATAGGACAAATGGAGCAGGAAGTCAAGTGGTAAACGCTTTTGCAACACGGGCCGCAACATCTTCGTGCGTCCGGGCCGTCCTGCTGATTCATGCTCTCTGTTCCCAGGCCGTTCCAACATAGAAATTTATGGTCGGCTCCTCCGGAAGTAAATCCGGATTGAGACGCGCGGATCAGTACTTGCTTCTCGACATCAATCGGTCGACCGCTGCTAGCGCGTTTCCCGGTAGTCATCCGACTTAGCAACCGATAACCTCCGGTTTGTCCATCACTCGCCCGCAATCGTCGGGGATACTGCACAAATTTAGCCTGCGTGCCGCATTCCCGAAGCTTTGTAACGTTAGCTCTCGGCACGGAAGCGCGACCGGTGCTTCAAGCCAGCGCTTCAAATGCAGTGATGATAATGTCTTCGGTTATCAGTCCCGGCGTTTGAAAATACGTAAAGAGCAAGCCTGTAGTCATCGCATCCAGTATGCGAACAAACTTCTCGGCCGACATGGGCAGCCCTTTCGCTGGTACGACCTTCAGTAATTCCTTCGCCATGCGTCGATACGTGGCAGCGTTCTGTTTGGTCAGATGGAACCGCATCGGCTCGTGCGTTAGCGCGTACAGCTGAAATGCAGTCGCAGCGGCAGCCTGACTTCGACGGGCCTGTGCCTCTTTGGCGACCGTCTCGCCTAAAATGCGTAATTGCTGTTTCAGGCTGGCGCCGGGCTTCAATGGCGGGACAATCGGTTTCCATCGGGAAGCAATAAGGGCCAGGAAGAGCTCCTCCTTGTTCTTGAAATTGCCGTAGACCGCACCTCGGGTCATTCCGGCGCGGGCGGCGATCTCCTCGAGCGGCGCCCGGTCATAACCCTTTTCGCCGATGACTGCCGCTGCTGCCGAGATGAGTTTCTCTCTTGTACGGGCGCGCTTGCCGCCCCCGGCTCGATCAACCACATTCACCTCCGCCTGCCCGGTGTTCTTCCTTCATAAAATACAGCTTCGTATTTTGTACAGCAATGTATTATCATACCCTTCTCATGATCACAAACTGGCAATGGGATCTAGGCATCGCATTGTTGTCCGGAATTGCGCTTCTCACGAGCGGCTACATTTACGAGAGAGCTGCCGAATGGAGGGATAAGAAGGTCCATCCGGCGCCCGGGCGGATCGTCGCCGTTGGAGATCACAAACTTCACTTGTTGTACAAGGCGAGCGTCGGCCCGACTGTCGTTATCGAACAGGGGGCGGGTGAACCATCGCGGCTGTGGTGGGCTGTCCAGGATAAAATCGCCGAGTTCGCCAGCGTTTGTACTTATGATCGAGCCGGTTACGGCTGGAGCGAGCCGGTTGCCGCAGGGCGCACAATTGCAGAACGCGCCGAAGAACTCCACGCTCTGCTCACCAGCGCGGGTATTGCAGGACCTTACATTCTGGTAGCACACTCTTACGGCGGCTTCATTGTCCGATGCTTCGCCCGCAACCACCCCAATCACACGGCAGGACTGGTACTCGTCGATACACCCGAGGAAGCGGCGTTCTTTCGACGAGACGTTCTCAAGTTTTATTCCCGGCTCAGATTCATGAACAAGGTTGTTGAGTTCGCGGCTCGATTCGGCGTGTGGCGCCTGTTGGGTCATTTTTTTTCACTGGACCATGTGGGCTTCTCATTTGTGCGTCCGGCCGAGTATTCGGCGGCGGGAGATGATTTAGCCTCCTTGCAACTCGTAGAACCGGCCACGGGGAACTTTGGAGGCGTTGGCAGTCTGGGAGATTTGCCGCTAGCAGTGATCACGCATGGCCAGCCTTTTCCGGGACCGTTTCTCATCCTCGAGAAGAACGGCTGGAGTGAAGGGCAAACCCGGCTGGCTGCGTTATCAACAAATAGCCTGCTCATCCGGGCGAACAATAGCAACCACATGATCCAGATTGATGAGCCCGGACTCGTTGTGGAGACAATTCGTCGCATCCATGCAGCCTCGTGCAACAAGGTGCAACTCGTTCAGGACGGAATTTCACAGGCGTTGTCCGCTGTTCGACCCTAAGGTCGCCACATGTTATGGGCGTGTGGTCGGCAAAGCGGAAGCTACCCGGATTCCGCTGTGGGATTGGCCCTGAGAAGTCGGCTAGTGTGGACTAACTGGAATCACTTGGCCGTAAAACGCCCATCACGTACTCTTGAAGACCTCCACCGGCCCGCGGCCACAAGGACGGAACGCCGACTTCCCGGGAGTTGACCCGAAATCGACGGGTCGGCCAGATGGAACGCGGTCCCGATGAATCTTTTTCGTTGGTCTCCCCGTATAGCTCAGTATCCAAGCCTCCGGGAGATTCCCCCCTCATAATGGGAAAAGGAATCCCGGTACCTGGGCGGGAGCGCAACTCAGAACCTGCATTGCTTTTCCGTAGGAGGTTGACATGCACGACACAAAGGAGCGGTTGTCTCTATTCTGGATCTTCGCGTTATTAAACTACCTGTATGCGGACGTGCTTGCCCTGTTCGCTTTCGTTGGCTCGCCGAATTCAGCCCCACACC
>JBKQKT010000293.1:0-13867 GCA_052147365.1 Candidatus Korobacteraceae bacterium
TCGAAACCACAGATCCCTCGACTCAGACTAAAGTCCTCGCTCGGGATGACAGCGCGAGGACAGCGGCGTCTTCTTGCCGGCAACTACCAACTACTAATTACCAACTGCCATCGCTATTCGAAAAACCTCGTCACGCCCTCTTCCAGCACGCAAATGTTGCGCTCGATGCCGCGCCGCCTAGCGTCGGCCAGCAATCGCGGCACAGGTTCATCCATAGGCTCGTAGGAAAGCCGGAACGACCCGTAGTGCATCGGCACCATCCAGCGCGCCCCCAGGTCGAGGAACGCCTGCAACGCATCCTCCGGGCTGGTATGCACCCGGCGGAACGAATCGGGATGATAGGCACCGATGGGCAGCAGGGCAACATCAGGCTTCAGCCGGGTGCCAATTTCGCGGAAGCCCTCGAAATAAGCCGTGTCGCCGGCGTGATAAAGCGAATGCTTGCCCGCGCGCAGCACGAACCCTCCATAGCCGCGATGCACGTCGCGCACCATGCGCGCACCCCAGTGGCGGGACGGCACGTGCGTGACCTCGACTTGGCCAAGCTGAAAACTCTGCCACCAGTCAAGCTCAACGATGCGTCCGTAGCCGAGATCGCCGACCAGATCCTGCAGGTGCCGAGGCACCACAATGGTTGGCCGTTTGCCGGTCTTGCGGCGTGTGAGCCGCGCAATCGCCGCCAACGAGGGCCGATGCAGGTGGTCAAAATGGGCGTGCGAGACCAGCACCGCATCAATGGGCGGCAAATCGCGAAGCTTCAGGCCCGGGCGGCGCAGTCGCTTGAGAACGAAGATCCATTGGGCGAAGTTCGGATCAACCAGGATGTTCCTCCCTCCGATCTGGAGGAAGAAGCTGGAGTGTCCGATGAAGGTTACTCCGAGCTGGCCACGCCGTGCCGGTACAGGCCTATGCGTAACTCCCGTCCGCGGCGTCATGGCGGAGTGCCGCACTAGCGTGCCAATTTGCTTCGCCTTATGACGAACTGTGATTCCCAACATAGCTACTATGAATTAGACGCAGGTGATGTGCCGGCCGATGCGGGGCACCCACGCGCACTGAATTGCTTGACCTTATGTTGCTAGTCAGCTTAAATCAACTGTAGGGTCAATTGCCCAGCAAGCGTCACTTCTACGGCTCGTTGGGGACCTGTGGAACCAAAGGAGCAGCGATGAAGATTGCCTTCCTCGGTTTGGGCATCATGGGACGGCCAATGGCCGCCAACCTGGTTAAAGCGGGACATGAAGTTTCTGTATGGAACCGTAGTGCCCGACAACATTTGGACGGTGCGCGGACAGCCGTTTCACCGGCCGAAGCGGCAACCGAAGCCGACGTCATCTGGACGTGCGTGGCCGACACGGCTGCCGTTGAACGGGTGATGTTCGCCGACGACGGCGCCGAGCGGTCGCTACGCGAAGGCATGATCGTAGTTGACTCCAGCACTATTTCCCCCTCTGCCACCCTACGTTTTGCCGAGCGCGTGAACGGCAGCGGCGTGCATTGGGTGGATGCTCCTGTGACCGGATCCAAGATCGGAGCTGAGAGTGGACAACTGATCTTCATCGTCGGCGGCGCCAATGAGCCGGTTGAGTACCTGCAACCGCTCTTCAAAGCCATGGGCAAACTGGTCATCCACATGGGCGACACCGGCAAAGGCCAGTCTGCCAAGCTTTGCATGAACTTGATGATCGCCCTCATCTACGAGGGATTTGCCGAGGCCTATACGCTGGGCCAGAAACTGGGCGTCGACCCGCATAAACTGATTGAGCTGATTCAGGCATCCATGGTGCGGTCGGGTGTCGTAGACTACAAAGCACCGTTCGTGCTTCGTCATGATTACTCCCCCAACTTTCCCTTGCGGCTAATGCACAAGGACATCCACCTTATGCTCGACATGGCCAAAGAGAACCGCGTCAAGTTGCCCGCGCTGGAAACGGTGGACGAAATTTACGAGCTTGCAACCGAAGAAGGTTGGGAGAATCTGGATTTCGCCGCCACGCTGGCGCTGCTGGAGAAGTGGGCGGGACTGGGCGGCCAGCCAAAATAGGACAAGGCTAATTCTGAGGATTCGCCGAGGCGGACGGCGCGTCCACCACGTACACCCGGTTCGGATTTCCCGGTTCAATTTTGTTCTTCTCGAAAGACGCCTTGATGCGCCGTCGCAGTTCCCGGCTCACCGCGAACTGCGCTCCCGGCTTGGTCTTTACCAGCATCAGGTAATCCACTTCTCCGCCGCTCACCTTGTCGATGCCCGGAACCTCGGGCTGAGCGACAATTTTGTCAGCAAACTCGGGATCGTTCGCCACTCCTGCGCCGATTTCGTTCAGCAGCTTGATGACACGATCACTGTCCGCCCCGTATGCCACCGAAATATGGAGCGCCAGTTGCGTCCAGTCGCGCGTGAGGTTGCTGACCACTTTGATCTCACTGCTGGGAACGGTGTGCAAGGCCCCGCTGTCATCCCGCAAAACGGTGCGGCGCAGCGTCATCGCCTCCACCGCGCCCTGGACCCCGGCAATCTTGACGGTGTCGCCGATATCGTATTGGTTTTCCACCAGGATGAAAAAGCCGTTGATGAAGTCGCGGACCAGCGTCTGCGCGCCAAAGCCGATTGCCAATCCGACAACGCCCGCGCTGGCCAGCAGCGGCCCCATATTGATGCCCAGCAGAGGCAGGATCTGCATTGCGGCCAGAAACAGGATGGCGAACAGGCCCACGCTATAGACAACGCTCGACAGCGTGCGCAACTGTTGTGCGCGCAACCCTGTGGGCAGCCCCAGGCGATTGCTGAACTCACTCAGTTGCCGGGACACCTTCCTCAAGAGGCGCGCCAGGATGAAGGCGATGATGAGGACCCCGACGATTCTCGGCGCCCGGTAGCGCAGGAAGTCAAAGGCGTCGTCGCGCCAGTAATTCAGCAACTGGAGAACATCGCGTTCGCCGCCATTCGGCAGCATCGCCGCGGCTTGCAAGCGTAGGAGCAAGGAAACCCTCATCGTGGCGGATTATAGCAACCACACAGGTGATAAATCCTCGGGCAGCGAATCGCCCAGCGAGAACAGTTCCAGCATTTCGTTTCGACAGCAATGGAGTACGCCGCTTTCCGGCTACGTCCGTTGCGAAACTGCGACGGGGACGCCAGCCCCTCGGAATATAATCGCCATAATCCTATGACCGACCACACCAAATTGCCGCGCTCTTTTCGTAACTTGGGAGCCACTTTGCCGCTGTTTTTGTGTTTCCTGTTTGCCCTGCCGAGTGCGACGCAAAGTCAGACCGTTCCCGGCCAAAGCCCCCCTTCGCCTGCCCAGGTAGAGTGGGAAGCCCAGCAGAAACGCGCTGCCGAAAAAGCTGAGAATGAAAAGCGCCAGCAGGCGATAAAGAAAGATACCGACAAACTGCTGGAGTTGGCTACTGAGTTAAAGCAATCCGTGGACAAGACGAATGAGCACACCCTGTCAGTGGATGTGATTAAGAAGGCGGAAGAGATTGAGAAACTGGCGCACACCGTAAGAGAAAAGATGAAGGGGCAATGAGCGAATCGCCGCTCAGGCAGGGCTCCGCTGGCAGAAGTGGATTTGCGATATCATGCTGAGTCTAGGCAGGTGGGTCGAGATCCCCTGGACGCACGGAAATCCCATCCGCTTTTTGCAAAGAGGGCGGAAGCAACCTTGAGGCATGCAGCATGGCTTTCAACAAATACGTAAAACTACCCGGCAGTGAACGCGAGCCGATGCCAGGCGCAACAATGGCGGGATCTTGCGATCCCAACGAAGTGATGCAGGTAACCCTGATACTGCGACCCCGGGCTTCCGGCACCCAACAGCCCACTCTGGAGAAGCTGGTCGCCAGCGGCCAGCGGATCCCTCGGGAGGAGTACGCGGCGCGTTATGGCGCCGATGTCGCGGACGTTCAGCAAGTGGAGGCTTTCGCTGCTGCCTACGGGCTGGCTGTTGCGCAGGTGAATCTGAGTGCGAGGAGCGTAATTCTGACAGGTCGGTCTGCTGATTTCTCCAAGGCCTTCCAGGTGGAATTGGCGACTTACGCATACTCGAGTGGTTCGTATCGCGGGCGCACCGGAGCGGTCAATATACCGGCGGAGCTGAGCAAGATTATTCGCAGCGTCCACGGACTCGATAACCGGCCACAGGCGCAGGCCCACTTCCGCATCGCGAATAGCGCTAACGCCGATCCTTCGGCAGCAGCAGTGTCGTATACAGCGCTGCAAGTTGCCCAGGCGTACGGCTTCCCAACCGGTTCAAACGGAAAGGGGCAGACCATTGGGATCATCGAACTGGGAGGTGGGTTCACGCAGTCTGATCTCAACACTTACTTCAGTGGTCTGAAGATCTCGCCGGCGCCCACCGTGGTTGCCGTCTCGGTGGACGGGGCTCAAAACCAGCCTACTGGGGATACGAGCGGTCCCGATACGGAAGTCATGCTCGACATCGAAGTGTCCGGCGCTGTCGCGCCGGCTGCACGAATCGTGGTTTACTTCGCGCCGAACACCGATGCTGGTTTCCTGGACGCCATCAACCAGGCAGTGATGGACACGGTAAATACACCGTCAGTGATTTCGATAAGTTGGGGTGGACCGGAGTCAACCTGGACGGCACAATCGCTGTCGAGCTATAACAGCGCCCTGCAGTCCGCCTCGGCAGTAGGCGTAAGCGTCTGCGTGGCCGCCGGCGACAACGGTTCGACCGATGGCGTAAGCGACGGTCTGGACCATGTGGACTTTCCCGCGTCCAGCCCGTATTCGCTGGCTTGCGGCGGCACCACCCTCGACATCAGCGGCAGTAAGATTTCCAGCGAGGTCGTGTGGAACGATCTTTCCAGCGGCGAGGGCGCTACCGGCGGGGGCATAAGTGACAACTTCCCGATTCCCTCCTGGCAGGCGAACGCCAATGTGCCGCCCTCCGACAATCCCGGCAACTTCAAGGGACGTGGACTTCCTGACGTTTCCGGCGATGCCGATCCTGCCACCGGCTATCAAGTGCAGGTTGACGGATCGAGCTTCGCCGTCGGTGGCACCAGCGCTGTAGCCCCGCTGTGGGCCGGCCTGATTGCTTTGTTCAATCAGTCGCTGGGCAAGCCTGTCGGCTATCTGAATCCCAACCTGTACCAGACGATCGCTGCAGAGGCAGGAACATTCCGCGACATTACCTCAGGCAACAACGGCGATTACCAGGCCGCCAAGGGATGGGATCCCTGCAGTGGATGGGGCAGCCCCAACGGTATGGCGCTTTTGCAGGCTCTTTCGGCAAGCCCAACGCCTACCCCCACACCGACCCCAACGCCTAGCCCGACCCCAACGCCAAAACCTCCCAAACCAAAACCGAAACCGAAGCCGAAACCGAAGCCAAAACCGAAGTTCAAGCAACCCGCGCGAGGTCTCAAGTCTTCGCCGAAGCGTGGTCGCGGGCGCTGAGGTGGTCTGTATCTCGCGCAAAACAAAAACGCCGTCCTCCAAGGGATGGCGCTCTGCTGTAGCCGCATTCGAATCAGGCCGCAGCCCTAACGATCGGCATGTCGGTGACCACTCCGGCCGCGCCGAGGAACTGGATGCGGCTCACTCGTCTGCCGTCTGCGGGCTAGGTCAACATGGCCTGCGATGGCAAATCGCTAGGTGAGGATTATGGGGACACAAAGCGGTCTTCCGATTGACCGACCACCGCCCAGAAATGTCCTTTATCATCGAACTTCTGGCTACCACGATACACGGTGGGGCTGGGCGCCTAACAAGGCGGGTACGTACTCTGAGCGCTTTGCTACTACTGCTCCACCCAGCGGTGATCTATTTTCGGTGGATGCTGCAAGGTTTGGAGTACGACACAATACTGTTCGGTTTTCTCCTGCAATGCGCTTAACTGCTCCTTGGTTGCCTGCGGTGCCCGGACATCGAAATTGATCCTGATGCTTTCAAAGCCGACAGCCGCCTCTTTGGAAATTCCCAACGTTCCTTGCAGGTCCAAGTCACCCTCGACCGTAACATCTATGCCTTCGGTAGGTATCCCCATCGCAGCGGCGACCATTTGGCACGTGATTTGTGCGCAAGCGGCAATCGCACCCAGCAGTAAATCTCCCGAACAGGCTTCCGTACCAGCCCCCCCAACTCCTTGGTGGGCTTGTGCCTTATAGATCTCTCTCCCTAAGTCAACAGAGCACGCGATGGGAGCGTCCGTCTGCTTGCCGTGGGCCTTCAGGGTGATTCGCGAACTCGATGGGTTTTGGCGATACTGCTCTTTCAGTGGGCGCTGCATCGTTCGAATATCCATGAATCCCCCCAAGATTATGAGTATTATAGGCGCATCCACCCAGGGGTGGTTCCGCAACGCGTCGCGGCATCGATTCGCATCCAATTCGTGTGATCACGTAGCGTTGAGCAGCAGCCAGGTGGGCTGTTCCAGCTGCGCCAATGAGGTTCATTGAGCACGCCGATCATGCCAGCAGATTCAGTTCCGTGCACTTTATCGCCGGGTACGCACTTCGGCGACTACGAGATCCTTGAACGACTCGGGGCCGGCGGTATGGGCGAGGTTTACCGCGCTCGGGACACACGTCTCGGCCGTGAAGTGGCAATTAAGACGGTTTCCTTGCAGCATCATTCGCATGCGGAAGCCCTAACCCGTTTTGAGATCGAAGCTCGTTCAGCGTCCGCCCTCAGTCACCCGAACATTGTCACGATTTATGAGCTCGGTTGCGTGGGAGACACGCACTTTATCGCCATGGAACTAGTTCGTGGTGAAACGGTGCGAGAGTTGCTGGCGTCCGGTCCCATTCCGTTTCGCAAGGCAATCGCCATCGCAGCACAAGTTGCGGACGCTTTGGCGCGGGCGCACGAGGCCGGTGTCATTCATCGCGATTTGAAACCTGAGAATCTGATGGTTTCTGTGGACGGCGCCGCCAAGATTCTGGACTTCGGCTTAGCGAAGGTATTTGCTGTCGATCGCCCGCCTGATGCAAATGCCTCCACCTCCATCAGCGAGGACGGAGCCGTGATGGGTACGCTTCGCTATATGTCACCGGAGCAGGCAAACGGCGCGAAACTCGATTTTCGTTCTGACCAGTTTTCGTTCGGTTCGGTGCTCTACGAGATGGTTGCGGGAGTCCCGGCGTTTCACAAGAACACCCCCGCCGAAACCGCGGCCGCCATCCTCCGCGACGGGCCAGAGCGCGTTGGTTCCAGAATGCTTCAGGCACCCGCTCCGTTCGTTTGGATTGTGGAGCGCTGTCTTGCCAAAGATCCGAATCATCGGTACACATCCACTCGGGACTTGGCCCACGACTTGGCGGCCGTGCGCGACCGGCTCGCCGACGCGCCCGTCTACCATTCGGAGCCTCGCCCCAGCAACCTCCCGGTGCCGCGTACCGCTTTCATCGGACGCGACCACGAGGCGGCTGCACTCTCACAGCTGCTGGGCCGACATGATGTGAGGCTTGTGACCCTGACCGGTCCTGGTGGTATCGGCAAGACGCGACTTGCTTTACAGGTGGCAGGCGAAGTCGGGCAGCAATTTCCGTCCGGGGTTAGCTTCGTTTCTCTGTCGGTGGTTGGCGAGCCCGGCTTGATCGCTTCCGCCATCGCACAGGCGCTGGGAGTTCGCGAGAGCGGTAATCAGTCGGCGCAGGAGGGCCTGAAGAGTTATCTCGGCGGGCTGGACCAGCCCTTGCTTCTCCTGCTCGACAATTTTGAGCACCTCGTCTCCGCCGCCCCGGTCATATCGGACCTGCTCTCGGTGGGGCCTAGGCTCAAGATCGTAGTCACTAGCCAGTCGCCGCTGCACGTCTATGGCGAACACGAATTCCCGGTGCCGCCGCTGGCGCTTCCTGATTCGAAATCCTTGCCACCCTTGGATGCGCTCTCGCGGCTTCCTGCGATCGCGCTTTTTGTGGAACGCGCTCGGGCTGTGAAGCCCGACTTCTCCCTGACCAATGAAAACGCGCCCGCTGTCGCTGCCGTCTGCGCTCGCCTCGACGGTCTGCCCCTCGCCATCGAACTGGCGGCGGCGCGCATCAAGCTGCTATCGCCATCCGCCATGCTGGCGCGCCTGGAAAGCTGCCTCAACCTGCTGACCGGCGGCGCCCGCGACCTGCCAACCCGTCAGCAAACTCTTCGCGGCACCGTCGACTGGAGTTACGGCCTCCTCAACCCTGCCGAGCAAACCCTCTTCCGCAGGCTTTCGGTATTCCTCGGCGGTTGCACGCTGGAAGCGGTGGAGGCCGTTTGCGATACCGCAGGCGATCTGGGTCTCGACGTACTCGACGGCATGGCTTCGATGGTGGACAAAAGCCTGGCGCAGCAGGTGGAAGAGGCAGCGGGTGACACTCGCTTCGTCATGCTTTCCACCATGCGGGAGTACGCACTCGAACGTCTAGCCGCGAGCGACGATGTGGCTGCCACTCGCCGGTCCCATGCCGCGTATTACCTGGTGCTCGCCGAAGAGGGCGCTTTGGAAGCGGCCGCTCATCCCGAATGGCTCGATCGTTTCGAGGTCGAGCACGATAACTTCCGCGCCGCGCTCGGATACCTCATTAAGATTGGCGACGCCGACTGGGGCCTCCGCCTCGGCACAGCGCTGTTTCACTTTTGGGAGACACGCGAATATCTTACCGAGGGCCGCAATCGCATTGCGAGGCTCCTCGCTTTGGAAGGAGCCGCTGCGCGTCCAAAACTGCGCTCGCGCCTGCTGTTCTGTGCCGCGGTTCTTGCAGGCGAGCAGGGCGATTACACTTCTGCACATCAATTGTTCGAAGAAAGCCTCGAGACCTGTGTCGAGTTACACGATAACCGCGGGGTTGCGGTTGCGCTTAACGCTTTGGCCGTGAATGCTCGCGATCGCGGCGAATTTGCTACTGCGTCCCTTCTGTTGGAAAGATGTGTCGCAATCTGGAGAGACGATGGAGATCCAGCGGACGTGGCCCGTGCTCTCAGCAATCTGGCGAATGTGGCAAAGCTGCAAGGCGAAGCCGCGCGTGCGTCCTCACTTTATGATGAATGCCTGGCGATTTTCCGCGAGGTGGGTGACGTCGAGGGTATCGCCTGGACGTTGAACTACCACGGAGATGTTGCCCGCGAAAGCAATGATTTAACGGCCGCCCGTTCCTTCTACGAGCAGAGCCTGGCGGCGTTCAGCCTTTCCCGAGATGGCTGGGGAATCGCGAGCGCACTGTCCGATTTAGCCGGTCTCAGTTGGGACCAGGGTGACAATGCCGAGGCCCGTCGGCTTTACGGTGAAAGCATCCAGATGTTTCAAAATCTGGGTCATAAGCGAGGCATCGCAAGGGTGCTCGAGTGTCTTGCCGCGAACGCTGCAGCGCAATCAAACGGCGCGCAAGCGCTCCGCTTCGCAGGAGCGGCGGCCGCACTGCGCGAGCGATTGGGTGCGCCGCTCAACCCCGCCGAACAACATAAACTGGAGAAGGTCCTGGAATTCGCTCGTCGAACACTCGGCAATGCTGCCGGTCTTACGGCGTGGATGGAAGGCTGGGCCTTGCCCGTGGAACAGGCAATCCAAGATGCGCTTAACTCCGGGGGAGGGACCGCGCTTCGAACTGGAAGCGACGGATAATTCAATCGGCGTTGCTGGGGTCGATCAGGCGCCGTACAGCCGAGATCCGATTGGCCGGGAAACCCCCACGGCGTGCGTGTTCGCGAATCATTTCCTCGTCCGGCGCCAGGTAGACGCAATACACTTTATCGCCGGTGACGTAGCTGTGAAGCCACTTAATTTCCGGTCCCATCCCCTTCAGTACGTCCACCGATTTTCGGGCGACTTCCTGCAGTTCCGCATCCGATAAACTCCCTGCGCCCGGGATCTCCCGTTCTATTACATATTGGGCCATGGCCACCTCACCGAACCGCATAGTATCAGATTGTTGACGTGATTCGGAAGCCGTGCGGCAGACCGTGTGAGACACGTGCGCGGGTGCCCCACACATTCGCGCTTTTTGCGAATGTGTGGGAAGTCATCATACGTCACTGTGCCCTCGTCACCCGGCGGTATTTGATTTGCACCGGCCACTCCTGATAATTGATTCGCACCACGCCGGCTTTCCCGTAGGCGTAGGAGCGGAAGCTGCGCCACTCCCACTCGTCCGGCTCAGCCACCAATGCGACCGGCTGTGACGCAGGACGTAGGTCGTTGTGATCTCCCACTCATTCGCAAGAAACGCGAATGAGTGGGACACCCTCAGCATGGTTATTTGGGCAACCCGGCGAGACCCTTCGGCAAGTTCAGGGCAGGTTCCGGGGCACTCAGCGGTGGCCAGATGGAATTTCGACCTCCCCAATAACCGGCACGAGGCAACGCGCAATCCCAAAACATGCCGCTGGAGTGGTTACCTTCGTAAGTTAGACCTGCCGTTTTTGCGTGACTTTTCCTCTCGCCCGTGCGTAGCCTGAAATTGTGCTGCCTTGTTGGCGCAGCGAAATGGTTATGAAGGGTGCAAATCGTTCGCAATCCAACCCGCAGGGGACGACGCGCGACAAGGGACCGGCTGCGGCAGCCGCGCCGCCACGGCTGATTATCCGGACGTGCGTCCACATTAAGGAAGATGGCAGGCGCTGTCAGGCGGCCGCAGTGGCAAAGCGGGACTATTGCCGAGCGCATCTGGAGTCGCGGGGCCGTCTGAGGAAGATGGCGCGGGCGCGCCGTAGGGCTGCCGTGGTCAAGCTGCCCCCAATGGTGGACCTGCAGGCGGTTCAGGCCGCCAGGGTCCGGGTGCGCGTGGCGCTCGCGGCCGGCCACATTGAGAAGGACCGAGCCCGGGTGCTGTTCTCGCTCATAAGTCAGGTGGGCTCGCTGATCCGCGAGCAGGAAGGCAACCTGCTTGAAGGGGAAGATTAAGCCGGGCCGGCGAGGAATGGGTCTGCTAAGTTAAATGCTATCTATCGGATACAGGTAAGCTGTTTGTATTCAAGAGCTTTGAGCACGAACGGTTGGTAACCTACTGAAAACAAAGAGCAGAGGGGGAAGGGTTGGGTACGAAAGGGAGGGCGAGACTGGATCGAATGGCGGAGAGGATCTTCGAGCCAGCGCGGAGATGCGGCTCATGGCTGCGGCTGGGCGACGTCGTACTCGTTGTTGCCGAGGTTGGCTACGGGGACGCTGCCATCGTTGACCATGACCTTGGCGGGAGGGACGGGTACTTCGATGCGGCCAACGCCCTTTTCCCCACCCTTCACGAACACTCTGACGCTCTTCTCCCCAGAGGGAGTCTGAATTATCACCGGCACCTCGGCTGCAGCGTGGCCATGGTTCTCGATGGTCGCTGTAACCATGTAGTTCTTCTGCGTCTCGCTGAGGAGAGGCCTTGGATACACCGACAGCACGTGCAAGTCAGGCAGGCCACGATCACGGTATACCCAGTCGTCGAAGAACCACTCCAGGTCACGCTTAGAGCTGCTCTGTAGGAGACGCTGAAAGTAAGCGGGGTCCTTGTCGGCCCCGCCATGATACGCCGCGATGGCATGCTGTAGGGCATCGTCACCGACCATGTCATGGAGCATCCAGAAGACGAAGCCTCCCTTGCCCCGTAGATACACCTCGTCATTGGTGTTCAGCAGGGTATTGTCGCCGGCACTGCTGGTAGCGATTGTCGTGGGAGGATGCGCTGTTGCTTCTGCCTGTGCCAATGGTGCACGGTAGACGTCAAGATATTCCAGCGCGGCCCGTCGGCCGGAGCGGTTCTCTACGCTCTTGACTTGAAGAAACCGTGCCAGTCCATCCCACATCCAGGCGCGGGGAGAATGAAACCGTGCTGCGACCTGGGTTGGCAGCAGCAGGAGCTGTAACGTTGGCGTCGGCGCTTCACGCAATGGCGTAAGCAACACTGCACCGTTCTGCCAGGGATTGGCATTGGGATCGGTCAGCTCTATAACTCGCGCGGGCTGTGCCGGCTGGGGTAGCCACTCGTGGAGCAGGGGATCGTTGGCCTCTGCGGCAAGAGCGTAGTCACGCGCGAGAGACGTGTGCTCGGGAATGTGCTGCAGAGCGATCGCCGGCCGCAATAACTCGACGTAGTTGGCGATGGCAAACGTGGGGATAGTTTCCTCCAGGCCATCGATATGCAGAGTGTTGGTGAATTCTCTGCCTTTGCCAGCTTGCGAATCGCTGGTTTCGCGAACTTCGCCGCAACTTGAACTGGCAGTGTTAGACGCAATGCATAGGGGAGCTTGCGACTCGGGCTCAATCACGACGATGCGCGCGTTGAACTCGCTGCGCTCGTGCCGCTGCTTCCAGCGTGCAATCGCATCAAACACGGCGTTGCCGTCGCTCAGGCTAACTGCTTCGATCGCCACCGGATACCATGTGACGTATCCCAGTCCGCGCACGGCGGTGAACGACTCGCTGATCTGGTCCCAGTCGTTGCGCGCTGCCATGGCTGACGGCACGCCGGTGCGGGTGAGACGGGTCGCATCCTGCGTGATGGTGCCGCCATACTGAATGTCCAGAGTAACCGTTGTCGCGGGCGCCGCTTCTTTGGGCAGGGTGACGATCGCCTCCGACAAGCTGCCAGTGTGATCAATGTCAGAGGTGTAGTTGTCGCCCAGCCACTGCAGCGGCTGGCCGTCAAGCGCGATGCCGTTCCAAGCCAGAGACGACGACACCTGCAACGTGACCAGCTTTTGCGGCTTATTGGAGTCATTACGGACGGTGAGCTTCCCGGTGACCGCCATCACGTGAGTAGTCCGATCCACCTGCACCTCGAGCTGATAGCGTGTGATGGTGAAAGCCTCGCGGTCAACGGCGAAGAGTGGCGTCAACAGTGCCGGCGAAAGGACGAAGACCAAGGCCAACCGCTTCATTTCGACGATTTGGCTTTCCCGGCCTTCTGCGCCCCGCGCCGCTGTCGCGCCAACTCGTACATCACCACCGCGCCCGCGACCGAGACATTCAGCGAGGGCACATGGCCCAGCATTGGAATGGAGACCAGAAAGTCGCAGCGCCTGCGCACGAGGTCGTGCAAGCCTTTGCCTTCAGCGCCAACGACGAGAGCGCAGTGCATGTTGTAGTCAAGCTCGTCGTAGCTCTGCGTGCCGCGTTCGTCGAGGCCGACAGTCCACACGTTGCGCTCCTTCAGCTCGTCCAGCGTGCGCGAGATGTTGGTGACGCGCGCAATGGGCAAATGCTCGGAAGCTCCGGCCGAGGCCTTGACGGCGGTGCCCGTCAAACCTGCGGCGCGCCGCTCGGGAATGATAACGCCGTCAGCACCGGCGCCATCGGCAGTGCGAATGAGCGCGCCCAGGTTGTGCGGGTCCTCCACGCTGTCGAGGACGACGAGGAAACTGTGCTCGCCGTGCCGCTGTTCGAGCAGCGTGTCCACGTCGGCATATTGTTTGCTGCTGGTGACGGCGATGACGCCCTGGTGGGTGTTGGTGTTGGCGGTGCGATCGAGTTGCTCGCGGGGCAGGAAGCGCACTTGCACTCTGCTGGCGCGGCAGTCGTCAATCAGGCGCTGCACTCGCTGGTCATGCCGCTCGCGGGCAATGCCGACGTACTCAAAGCTGCGCGCCCCCGACTTCAGCGCCTCGCTGACCGCATGAATACCGTAGATGACGACCATGCTTAATCAGTGTACGACGAAGAGCCACTAGCTCCCCAACGTTGTCATCCCGACCGAGCGCTTTAGCGCGAGTGGAGGGATCTGCGGCTCGCTGGCGGATCGACAACCGCAGCCCCCTCGACTCGGACTAAAGTTCCTCGCTCGGGAAGACAGTTCAGAAATGCCCATAGCTATCGGCCCGCCATCGAGCGTTTATACTTCCGATAGGAGCCTGCATGTCCCTGTCGGCCATCATTGTGGATGACGAGCAACTTGCCCGGGAGGAACTGGCCTACCTGTTGCGCGATCTCGACGTGGATAG
>JBKQKT010000294.1:0-4945 GCA_052147365.1 Candidatus Korobacteraceae bacterium
CGCCATCGTAGCTCCCTGTACAGCGCCAAACGACAAGGCTTGGGGCGCAACGCCCGCTCCCAGGCACGCCGATCAGCCCGGTTTGCACGATAGGCCGGACTGCCGCCGTTGCGCCTGATCTCCCGGCGGGAAACCGGGACGTTCCCGATCGTGTTCGTGGTTGTTGTCGATCCGGTTGGCTCTGGCTTCGTGGCAGGTCCGCCGCGCCCCGGTGGAAACATCACGGGGTTCATCAACGTCGAGCCCGAGATGGGGGGCAAGTGGAGTGTATCGCGTCGCTTTACGGCTCTCCGGCGACGATCCGCCCGGCCTTAATTGCGGCCACGAAGCCGTTCCAATCACGATCGGTCTGGTCGGCATAGGCCATTGAAAATTCTCCGATCGCCACGTCGAAGGCTGTCCCGCTGCCCATGTAGCCCGCTAGCACAGCCGCATCGCCGGCGCGTGCATGGGCCCGCGCAAGCGTGCGCCCACACAGCCCTGCATAGAACGACAATGCCGCTTCCAGTCTCGTGCCGATGTTGGCAAGCCGCGAGTCCTTGAGCCGCCGCACGTAGAAATGGCGCCCTTGGATCGGCGTTTGCGTCCATCCTAAGAATACGTCGGTCGCGGCCTGGAGCATCCGCTGACCGACGACCACGCGCTGGCCGTGATTGGCGTATTCGGACGCACCTGCCGACGGAGCCAGCACCGATTGCTGCGCCTCCTTGATCTGTAGTAGCAATGGCGCACCACCTCCCGAGACGAGCAGAGCGATCGCGCAAAACGTGCCGACGCTGCCGACACCAACCGCTTTGAACGCTACGTCCTGCAGCGCGTAACGCTCAAGCAGCACCCGCCTGTCCTCTTGCAACGTCCCGGCGTAGGAGGACAAAGCTTTGCGGGCACGCAGCTCGTGCTTGTCGAGGTGTCGCACAAGTGGCAACTTTTCGCGGATGCGAAACGCTCCGTTCTGCTCCTCCACCAGCCCAAATTGCTTGGCCCCACTCTGCAGCACCTTGGCAAGGCGCCCCTTCAGCTTGTCCCGCAGCTCGGCAGAGTCGATGCCGGCAAAGGCTTCGGCAAGGTCTATGCGTCGGCTCCAGGCCACCAACGGCGGCAGCGGCGCGAGCTCCGCCATGTGCTCGCGGTAAGCGCGTGCAGCGGTGCGGGCGAGTGCCGCGCATTCCTTCCTAGAAGATTGTGCCACCTGTCCGGCCACCGCCAGACTGGCGGCCAGCCGTTTTATGTCCCATTCGAAGGGCGCGGGTAGCGTTTCGTCGAAATCGTTGACATCGAAAACGGGCGTGCCTTCTGGTGTGGCGTAGGTACCGAAGTTCGCCAAATGGGCGTCGCCGCAGGCCTGTACCCGGATGCCTGTGCTCGGCGTCCGCTTGAGGTCCATCGCCATGACTGCCGCCGCGCCGCGCAGGAAGGCAAAGGGATCGGCCTTCATGCGGGCATAACGCACTGGCAACAATTCCTGAATCCGATTCTTTCCCTGCTCGATCAGGATCGCCACCGGGTCAGCACGGTTCGCCGGCAGGGCCCACTCGGCCTGAGCGCTGCGAGGCACGCGTTGTCGCAGGCTGAGCCCAACTTTCGTGCGCTCCTCAATGCTGCGGGACGGGCTGGCGCGGTGCGCTTGGGTCATTGAGATTCCTTGCGGCCAAGTCTAATTCGGCCGTGAATCGCCAGCCAAGATGCAATGCCTCGCAAATACGAACGAGACGCTGCGACAATCAGGCCATCTTGTTCTTGATTAGGCCGACGACGGCCGCGACGATCGCACCGGAAACGCCACCCCCTACGGCCTGGCTGGCGAGAGCGCCGATGTCGACATTGTTGCCGACACCGGCCATCATGGGAATGAGCGCACTAAGGAGCTGGCCACCGCCGACGCCGCCGATTGCACCGGCAATCGAGTTGCCAAGCGTTCCTAAGTTAAAGTCTTTCGACGCGGCGCCAACCGCATTGCCTCCGACCACACCGGCAATAAGCTGGATGATGAGATTGATGATCATGGCCGACATCAAAGCCTCCCTGGCCCAGTTAGAAGCGTGACGGCGAGGGCCAGTAAACCGTCATCGCGCAACTTCTGTGACGCCGTCATCTGCGATGATGCCTTAAGTAGTCGCGCAATGACGCACAACCTGTCTCCTTGAGCAGCGTCAATCATTGCGGCGACCCTTGGCAAAGCTCTCGCCGTATTCCTCGCGTAAGACTGCAACCTTCGTGTTGCCGTGCTTGCGCTCTATCCGTCCACTCTTGTCACGGTGACGCTTGTCAAGACCCCGTTTGGAATTTGCCATCTTTCCCTTCTGCAAGGATTTGATCAATTCCGGATTTCTATGGATGACACCCGAATTGGCGTGAATATGGGTAGACCGCTTTGCGGTTCGTTTTCTGTCGGTGGCTTATGTTCTGAGATCGTCGGGAACCTTGCCGCCGTTCTCCGCCAGTTTCTGCATAACCTGCTTGTGCAGCCAGACATTCATGGTGGCTGAGTCATTTGTGTCGCCGGTATAATGCAATTCCTTGGCAAGTTCCTTTCGCGCCGTCAGGCTACTGTCGAGATTAAGAGCCTTCATCAGGTCGACGATTGAGGTTCGCCAAGCAAGCTTCTCGCCCTTCGCCGCTGCTGCCTTATCGACGATTGCTGCTATGTCGACAGTTTGCGCCGGAGTGGCGCTTGGTGCCGATGTTTGCGCAGGAGCGACGCCTGATGCTGCTGTAGTCGACGCACTCGTTTGCGTTGAGCCGCGACCGAATATCGCGGCCATGATGCTTCCATAAATACTCATGACCCTTACTCCAAGTTGTTTGAGAAAACGCCCCGCCACTCGCCTTGGTAGGTTTTATCTTATCTGTCGCCAGCGTGCCGATCTTCGATTGCAAGGGTCGTCCATCCTATCGTGGTCTAGCGCCGGGATCCGGGATTACTCGTGCAGCAACAAGCCGGTTCCAGATGAACAAAACGATCACGGCGCCAACAATTGCACCGATAAATCCCGCGCCCTGATCGGGGCGGTACCAGCCAATCAGCTGGCCGATCCAGGTTGCGAGAAACGCCCCTGCAACGCCGAGCACGGTGGTGAGTATGAAGCCTGAGGGATTGTTCGGGCCCCGCGAGATCAATCGCGCAATTATACCCGCCACAAAGCCGATCAGGATAATCCAGAGGATACCCATCGGTGTTCCTTTGTCGCGGCGAGGCATCTCGGCAGAATACGTTCGTACAGCCGCCGCGTTGGCCATACTGGAACGTGTTGAGCGGCGACCTCCATCGCCCGCGCAAGAGGCCACAACGGATCAAAGCAGGCGCGCAGCTTCCTGTTCGGTGGGCAGACGTCCTTGGGGCGTCAATTGGTCGACTACCTGGGGTAAATATTGGCTGAGGCCCTGGAGCAAGTCATCGCGCGACATGCCGGATTGGGTCATGAGCGCGTTGATCTTGTCCCCTCCAAGGGCGCTAGCCAAATCGTTTGGCGATATCGCCTTGTTGGGTCCGGTGCCGACCCACGAATTGGCGGTATCACCATGGCCGCCCTGCTGGAACTGCTTGAGCAAGTCGTTCAAGCCGCCGCTCAAGACGCTCCCGGCAGCGCCGCCCGCGAGCAGGCTGCCCAATCCGCCTTTAAGCAGATCGCCAAGCCCGCCGCTACTCCCCGGTAGGCCGGCGTTGGTGCTCCCGCCCGGCAGGGCGCCAGGGCTTGGCGGCTGGGCAGACGGCTGACCGCCAGTGAAGCTCTTGACCGCCTTATAGGCTAGCAGGCCGAGGATCGCCATCGTGATGGGCGACATGCCTCCGCTGCTGCTGCTCGGATCGCGTTGCCCGCGCGGTCCATTCTGCATTCCGTTGAGAACGTCGAGCAGTCCCATGTCTACCTCCTGTAACTTGCTGAGGGTCGCAAGGTTAGGGTGATGTTTTGTTCGAACCTCGCCCTGGTCCCAGCTTCTGCACGTTCTTCGCGCTGGTCATTGCCGTGCAGTCGCAAAGGTATCGCAACTCGACAGGGCGCCAGATTTGAGACCGGTGTTGAACCATTGGGTACGCTGTTGTGAGGAACCGTGGGTGAAGGCGTCGGGCACGACATAGCCCTGCGTCTCGCGCTGCAACCGGTCATCGCCGATGGCTGACGCCGTCTGCAGTGCTGACTCGACATCGCCGGGCTCGATGAAGCCCCAGGTCTGCTGCGCGTGGTTCGCCCATATGCCGGCCAAACAATCGGCCTGCAGCTCAACCCGCACCTGGAGACGATTGGCCTCGACCTTGTCCATCCCTCGCTGCGCCGATTGTACCTTGGGTAAAATGCCGAGCAGGTTCTGCACATGATGGCCGACCTCGTGTGCGATCACGTAGGCCTGCGAGAATTGGCATGTCTTGCTGCCAGCGTTGCATGCGCCGAATCGTTGTTCGAGATCCTGGAAAAACGACGTATCAAGATAGACCTTCCGATCATTCGGGCAGTAAAACGGCCCCATAGCGGCCTTCGCAAACCCGCATGCCGAAGGGGTCGCACCCGAGAACATGACGAGCGTCGGAGGCTCATAGTTGCGGCCAGATTGCGCGAAGATCTGCTTCCATTGGACTTCCGTGCTACCGAGTACGCCGGACACCAGCTGGCCCATCTGGTCCGATGGCGCGCCGGTTCGACTGGTCGGACCGGGCGCGGTGCGGTTCTGCTGCTGGTATGAACTTCCGCCGCCGCTGACCATTTCAGCGCCGCTGATCAGCACCCGCGGGTCGATGCCAAGCGCCCAGCCAATGAGGCCCAGAACCACAATTGTGCCAATGCCGAGCCCACCGCGAACTCCCGGCCCACCGAACCCACCTGTCGAACCGCTTTCGCCGCGGCGATCTTCGATGTTGTCGCTGCGCGGCAAATCATCCAATCGCATGTTCGACACTCCGCATCACGCGACCAAAACTCGCCAACCATCAACGGAACACTGGTTCACGTCT
>JBKQKT010000295.1:0-5580 GCA_052147365.1 Candidatus Korobacteraceae bacterium
TACGCATGCGCCGACGTCGCCAGGTCGAAGTGCGCCGATCGCGATTCAAGCGCGCGCGCCAGTTCCACAGCTCGTGCAGCGTCGCCGTTGTACGCCAGAATCATCGCGCCATACAGATGCGCGATGAAAGCAAAGCGCAGCGCTCCATAGCCTCCCATTGAGACGCCAGTGATGCCGCGGGTGGCGCGCGTACTCTGGGCGCGATATTTCTTTTCCATCTGCGGAATAAATTCCTTGATGAAGAAGTCCTCGTAGAGGATTTTGCCGTTTTCGGAGTTCAGGTAGAAGGTGCGACCAGCGCTGGGCGCCACTACGATGAAGTCGCCGATCTTGCCCTGGCGCCGCAGATCGGAGATAACGTCCCATCCGCCGAAGTTCAGCAGTGACTGCTCGTTGTCGCCCAGGCCGTGCAGATAGTAAAGCACGGGATAACGACGCGCCTTGTCCTGATCGAAGCTGGCGGGCAGGAAAGCGCAGTAGCGCACCGGGCGCGCGAGGATTGTGGACTGGATGACCGAGCACTCGGCGCGTCCCTGTGCATGCAGCAGGGGAGCAAGGCAAAGGACAGTCAGCAGGAGGGTAGCTAATAGCCGAGCTCGGGTAGAGCTGCGCTTTAGCGCCGCGTGGGCTTGCCAGGACAAGAAACCGCTTCCGAAGGAACAGTCATGATCGTGAACGCGGGCCTGAAGGCCCGCTCTACCCTGACACGCCAGGACGCACATCCTCAAAGGACGACAGCTATTCATATTTCAGCGTCTGAACGGGATCGAGTCGCGCAGCGCGGCTGGCGGGATAGAGACCTGCGAGCAGGCTCACGACAATGGAGAAAACAATGGCCGCGCCGACCAGCCACGGCGGCATGATCCACACCGCCTCGGATGGAAGCTGGTGCCGGTGTAAGTAGATGCTGGTGCCCACATTGATTGCCTTGCCGATGGCGAATCCCAGCGCGATGCCAAGCAAGCCGCCGAAGAATCCCATAGCGCCTGCCTCGGCAAAGAATAGCCGCTTCACGTCGCCGTCGCTGGCACCGATGGCCTTCATCACTCCGATCTCGCGCCGGCGCTCAAGCACCGCCATCACCAGCGTATTGATGATGGCCAGCGTGGCAACGGCCAGTGCCAGCGAGCCGAAGATGCCGAGGAAGAGATCGAGTACGGTGAAGAAACGTCGCAGGCTCTTGGTGGCGTCGAGAATTGAGAAGGTGCGGAAGCCCATCTTATTGATGGCGTCTTGCACCTCGGAGACTTTACCGGGATCTTTGACACGCACCGTCAGGGTCATGTAGGTCTTGCCGCCACCGCCGCGCAACGAGCTGCGCATGTCGGTGAACTGCGCCATGCTCAGCTTCTCGGTGAGATCGACTGGAAGAAAGATCCGTCCGCGCGAGACGGTACGCATTCCGCCGTAGGGCTCTTCCTGAATGATGCCCACAACTTTGAGCGCTTGCGTCTTCCGCACCACGGAGAAACCAAAGTCATCGGCGCTGCTCGAATCACCGTTTTGGGCGCCGGAAAGCTGTGGCCGTCCGCCGGTATCCGCGGGCAGCGCCTGGCGTTCGCCGTAGCGCAGCGTGACTTCCTGACCGATCAATTGCTTCGGGTCCTGGGGACTAAGCTCCTTGGCGAACTCGTTCATCAGGATGACTTCGTCGGCCGCGGGACCGGAGAAGAACTTGCCTTGCAAGTTGTCAAAGGCTTCGTTCTCGCGCGCGGACATCGGCAGGCCAGTTACAAATCCGAAATGCGTCTGGCCGCCGTAAACAATCTCACCCATCACGCGGACTTCGGGCTCGACTTCGGTAACGTAGCGGAGACGCGCCATCTGGTCCCGCGCCGGCTGGTCCAGCACGGGGGACTTTTCGGGATGCTCGGTCTTTTGATCGTCTTCGTGATCGAAGCCGCGAAAATCTTGCTTCGAGGTGACGAATACGGTATCGAACATTCCCGAGCCGGCGAGACGGCGCGTCGCGAGCTGCTGCAGGCCGACGCCGAGCGACAACATCGCAACCAGCGAGGCCACACCGACTGAGATGCCCACCGTGGTCAATCCATTGCGCAGTTTAGATTGCCGGAGGTTGCGCACGGCCAGCTCGAAGAGGTCATAGCCTTTCACGCCACTACCTCCTGCGAGATGAGTTTGCCGTCGCCCAGGAAGATGAGCCGCTGTGCGAAGCGCTCGGCCAGCGCTCGCTCGTGCGTGACCATCACCACGGTCATGCCCAGCGTGAGACTTAGTTCGCGAATGAGGTTCAGGATGTCCTCGCCGGTGCGGCTGTCAAGATTTCCGGTCGGCTCGTCGGCCAACAGCAGTTGCGGGCGATTGACCAACGCGCGCGCCAGCGAGACCCGTTGCTGCTCCCCACCCGACAACTCGGAGGGCCGGTGCTCGAGGCGATGACCGAGTCCCACGCGCTCCAGGGAATCTCGCACCCGCTGGACACGCTCGGGGCGGTCCACCTCGGCAAAGCGCAGAGGTAGCTCGACATTTTCGGTGATGGTCATCGACGGAATGAGGTGGAACGCCTGGAAGACCATGCCCACATCGTTGCGGCGATAGCGCGCGAGCTCTTCCGATGACATTTTCGCGAGGTCGCGGCCCTGTACCACGACTGAGCCTGACGTCGGACGGTCGAGGCCAGCCAGCAGATTCAGAAGGGTGGATTTTCCTGAGCCCGATTGGCCCAGCAGCGCCACAAATTCGCCGCTCTCAACGGTCAGCGAGATGCCATCGACCGCGTGGATGACGCCCCCGCCCATCGGGTAATAGCGGCAGACCTCATCGGTCCGTATAGCCGGTGCGCTCTCTGCAGCGGGAAAGGAAGTCATCTTTAGTAGATTCGATGCAGCCATAACATTTTCGGGCGCAAACCAGAGCGCCATACTCAACAATACGAAAAGGAAAACGCATTTGGTCCAACTTCTTTGTAATGTTTTGTAAAGATAACGCCTTGCTGCACACCGCTGGGGCTGGCTATAATCCGCGCAAAACATAGAGAGGAGTTTTCGTGCCCATCGGAACAGCGGTCCATGAGCGGACCTTCCCGCTTTGCCAGAGCCTGAACTACCGGGAGTGGTCAGGATTTTACGCGGTCAGCGTTTACGAGACCCATCATGAGCACGAGTACAACGCCATTCGTAACGCGGCGGCACTCATCGACGTGACGCCACTGTTCAAGTACGTGATCACGGGCCGGGATGCTACTCGCTTCGTCAATCGCATCATTACTCGCGACATCAACAAGGTTGCGGTCAATCAGGTGATCTACTGCTGCTGGTGCGACGAAGAAGGCAAGATCATCGATGACGGCACCATCACTCGGCTGGAGGAGAACCGCTACCGCTGGACGGCTGCCGATCCCAACCTTCGCTGGTTCCGGCAAAATGCAGTCGGATTCGAAGTCCAAATCGAAGACATCACCGAGCAAGTGGCCGCTTTAGCCCTGCAAGGGCCAACGTCAGCCGGGCTGCTGAAGAGCGTTGCCGAAGCCGAAATCGAGAACCTGAAGTACTTCCGCAAAACCAGCGGCAGCATCGGCGGCGTGCCGGTGGATATCTCGCGTACCGGGTATACTGGCGATCTGGGATACGAGATCTGGATAGCATGGCAGGATGCGGTCAAAGTGTGGGACACGTTGATGGAAGCGGGCCGAAGTTTCGACATCCATCCCACCGGCATGCTCGCACTCGATGTGGCACGAATTGAGGCTGGGCTGATTCTGGCTGACGTGGACTACATTAGCAGCAAGAAGGCTCTGATCCCGTCCCAAAAATACACGCCCTCCGAGGTTGGACTGGCAAAGCTGGTGCATTACGACAAGGAAAATTTCATCGGCAGGCGCGCCCTGCTGGAAGAGAAGAAAGCCGGGCCGAAGCGTGTGCTAGTAGGACTCGAGGTTGACTGGAACGAAGTAGAGGCGCTCTTCGACAGGATAGGGCTCGCTCCGCAGACGCCCGCCACGGCATCACGCGTACACGTGCCGGTGTACAAGGGGCGCGAACAAGCCGGGAAGGCAACGTCGACCACATGGTCTCCGTTGCTGAAGCAGTTGATTGCCTTGGCCAGCGTGGAACCACAGTGCGCGCAGCCGGGCACGAAGCTGCAAATGGAGGTGACGGTGGAAGCGGTAAGGTATAAAGCTGTGGCCACCGTACGACAACTACCGTTTTTCAATCCGCCCCGCAAGACCAGGACGCCAGTCTGACTCAACGTCAGCTAAAGGCGCATCCGCGTGGGCTCACGGGAAAGGTTGCTGTGCTGTCAGGCTACGAACGCGTGCCGGCAGAAACGCTCGCCTTGACTTCCTCCTGCGGATACAGCAACCGCTCGACGGTACGATCCATCGAGTCCAGCAGGCTGTCGGCGGTGGCGGGAACACGGGCGTCTTCCAAGGCAGAATTCCACTCGCGAGTGCGAATGGCGGTAGTAGCTGCACTTCGCGACGGAGCCATCACGGCGTAGGACAGCCAGATCAGGGCCGAGAGGTTGAAAGCACCGCTGTTGATCCAGCGCAAAGCTGAGACATGTATCACTCCGGCGTGCGACAAGCCCGAGGCCACGAGCATGTTTACGGAGGCGAACAAACCAAAACCCAGAGCGATACCGAACAGGAGATTGCGCCGCGAGATACCCAGGTATTCACTAAAAAGCAAGAGGAAGAACACCAGACCGCATTGCATCAAACGAACGCTGCGCTCCGCAAGCAAAATGGCATTCGTAATTGACCCCTCTTGAGCTGGGCGTCCAGAAGTGGCTGCCCACATCCCTGCGACCAGAAGAATAACCAAAGCTGACCAGCGAAACAAAATCACGCCCAAATCCCGCAAGGCCTCGTAAGGCCGGAAGGCCTGCTGAAAGATCTCATAGAGTACAGCGAACGAAATCAGAGCGCTGAGTGCGGCCAATAGCCAGTAGCTGAAGTAGTAAAGGGTGTAGGACTGCTTGTGCACGATGAAAAGAATGACGTCGCTCAGCACGCGCAGCATTGTGTAGTTGAAGAAGAACGGATACTCGCGGTGCAGCCCACGCCTGAACATCACCACCAGCACACCCAGTTGGATGGCGGAGGCCGAAAACCAAAACACGTAATCTATCGCGCGTAGGTGCATACTCGTACGCAAGAAGCATAGCTCCGAGTGAGGCCTCAGGCAAGTGCGATTTTGAGTGGTGTGCCCTGATCAGAAGCAAACTCGGACACTTATCGGATTTTGCACTTCTCGCTGGTTCCAGGCGCCCCCTGAGTCAAGAATTACTTGGTACTTACGTGATAGTGAACGGCACCCACAATGGAGTGGGCGCTATAGCACAACCGTGACGATTAACTGATCGTTGTTGCAGCCCTTCCCCGGCTGACACACCGGCATCGGCGTGCCGCCGTCCCCGGCACGTAACTGCAGCTGATCGTTGTTGCAGCCCTTCCCCGGCTGGCACACCGGCATCGGCGAGCCACCGTCCCCGGCACGTAACTGCAGCTGATCGTTGTTGCAGCCCTTCCCCGGCTGGCACACCGGCATAGGCGAGCCGCCGTCCCCGGCACGTAACTGCAACTGATAGTTGTTGCAGCCCTTCCCCGGCTGGCAC